>CALAXS010000280.1 GCA_937895305.1 uncultured bacterium | reverse complement strand
TTATCTTGGGGTCGACCATGGCATACAAAATGTCCGACAAGATTAACCCGAACAACGTGAGCATGGCGGTGAAGGACAAGATACCCATCACCAACGGATAATCCCGCGACAGGATAGACTCAAAAGCCAGTCGCCCCATACCCGGAATCGAAAAGATACTTTCGATAATGACACTGCCCCCGATGAGCAGCGGCAGTTCCTCGCCCAGCAAGGTAATAATCGGTATCAGGGCATTGCGCAGAGCATAACGGTAAATCACCTTGCCCTCACTATGGCCGTAAGCCCGCGCGGTCCGGATGTAATCCTGGAGGATGACCTCGTTCATCCCCGCACGCATATAGCGCGAAGTCGCAGCGAAGCCCGCATAGCTCAGGCAAAACACCGGCAACACCAGATGCCACGCCCGGTCACCGAACCACGACATGAACGGCCACGTATGAGCACCCGACGAATTAAACCCGGAAATAGGGAACCACTGAAAGTGAAACACATGCTCCATCAACCACACCGCCACGCCACTCTCCGCTATACCCATACGCGCGAAGCCACTGGCGAACAAACCCTCCAACGCATAGGAACCTCCACCGCCCCCCAAAAAATACATCAACAACATAGCCGTCCAGAAACTCGGCAGACTATACAATAAAAACATCCCCAGTGTAAGGCTATGATCCATGCGCGTATGCCGATGGGTCGATGAATAGACCCCCAATGGGATAGACACCATATAAATGACAAACAACGCCACGAAATTTAATTGCAACGTTATGGGCAAGGTCTCTGCAATTCGCGTCGTCACTGGGCGATTGTCCTTGAAGGAAATCCCGAAATCCAGGCGCACCATTCGCCCCAGCCACGACAGATATTGTTCATGTACCGGCTTGTCCAGGCCGTACATGGCCTTGGTCTGCTCAATCACCTCCTGCGTAATTGCCTCACCACCCGACGACCCGCCCATGGCCTGCAAACGCAACGACACCGGATTGCCCGGTGCCAGCTGGATAATCAGAAACGTGACCAGACTTATCCCGATAAAGGTCGGGATAATCAGCAGAAAACGTCGTATCAGATACGCGTACATAGTGCTTTATTGATACCGTTGCATCGCTATGGGCACCCACCACTCCAGTGGATCCAGACCCGGCTTATACACCTTCACATTCTGAAACCGCTTGTCCACCGCAATGAGGCCATTTCGGGCAAACAGGAACGTGTACGGCTGCTCTTCATTCAATATCTCATGGAAACGATGGTACAACTCTACCCGCTTGGCCTCATCAAACTCAGCACGGATAGCATCCATGAGTTGATCCGCTTCAGCATTTACAAAGCCAGGGTAATTGGATCCTGAATCCACTTGCGAGGAATGGAAGAGTTGATAGGGGTCTGGCATGGGAACCGTTAACCATGCCAGCATACAAGCATCATAATTCCGTCGTTGCACCCGTTCCTGAAACGTCGCCCACTCTAAAGGTCGCGGTGTCATCTTGATACCGGCGCGTGTTAACTCTTCCTGATATAGGGTCGTCATCTGATCATATTCAGGAACATTCGCCGCAAAAGATAATTCAAACACCAGCTCCGCTCCATCTTTTTCGCGAATACCATCGCTATTACTATCTATCCACCCTGCTTCATCCAGTAACTTCTTCGCACCCGCCGGATCAAAGGGCCAGGGTTTCACATCATGATTATATTCTGGCAGGTCCGGCGCTGTGTCCCCGCTGATTAACTCACCAAGACCATGATAGATTTCATCCAGAATTAACTGCCGATCCAGCAGCATGGTCAAAGCTTGACGCACCCGTTTGTCCTCAAACTGAGGCTTGCGCATATTCCAGCCGATATACCCGAAACGTCCCAGGTAGCCAGGGATGGGCGACTTGGGTTGGAGCTTGTAAAATTCTTTTTTGAAACGTTCTGTATTTGCCTGACGCACCCACTGCTCCGGCTGCAAGTCCTTCGAATCCACTTCATGCCGCTCCAATAATTGTAGTCCGGCATTTTCATCGGTAACAATCTTGAAGAGACGCTTATCCAGATGAGGCTTCTCGCCCCAATAATTCGGGTTGCGCACCAGACTGATTTCCTGCCCCGTCACCCATTCATTAAAAATATAAGGCCCTGTACCAATGGGTGCACGGTTTCCCGGATGCTTAT
>CALAXS010000279.1 GCA_937895305.1 uncultured bacterium | reverse complement strand
GGGACTTTTGCCCTGCAACAAAGTGGGTGTTTTCCTTTACATCTTTAGAGTACATACGAAATTCTATATCCCCGGGTTGATAGGGATAAGGGTATCGGTCCGTCACGAGCTTACTGTGGATATCATAAGTGTGAAAAAACAGAAATCGCCGTGATGTAGGGTTCACATCAAGCCAAAACATGGTACGGTTCAACGTTTCATGAATATGTCGAAAAGCCGAGATAGGATTATCATATTCAGTAAATCCATGTGCAAAACCTCGATTACCCCTTAACCACCAGCCATGACCAGTGAATCCCCCATTCACATACCCCAGATCTTGTAATTGCTCTGGTAAAGTTTGAACACTTTCAGCCAATTTGGTAAAGGGGGTCACATTGTGTTCATGAGGATAGAGCCCTGTCAGCATGGTCATGTGCGAAGGCAGGGTCCACGTACTTTGTGCAATAGCCTGCTCGAATACTACCGCTTCTTCTTTGGCAAATTTATCTATAAAAGGGGATGTAACACGGTCATACCCATAGCTTGCCAGGTGGTCAGGCCGTAGGGTATCAAGGCTTATAAGGACAACCGGAATCGCCTCGGGCTCAGGAGTTGCAGAAACGACGACTGGACTACCCCAAACCGCAAAGTCCTTTACGGGCAGACCGCAATTATCGATATTCAGGTGTAGTGTAATTTCCTGACCCGCATATTCGCTCAGGTCAGCACTGATGGGTACCCAGAATTTGTGTGCAAAAATATGATCAGGTGTCAGTTTACGATCTACCAGACGTACTCTTTGACCTTCCTGGGTGGATACCTCAACAAGAAAGCGTGCAGTTCCTTTAAGCTCACCTTTCCATGCTCGTTCCAGCATGGATATTCGTGCGCTAAATACACCCTTGGGCGGCACGGTAAGCGTCCAGGGGGGCTGAGTGCCACTGAGGGTCTCTAGTGTTATCACCCCTTTAGTCAGGCGAAAGATTTCTTCGTTGTGCTTGTAATGAAAGGAGACCGATTGAACAACACTTTCCTGCACTTCATCGGTGGGTTGAATCATGATTGCAGTGATTCGCCCAGTCCAGGTTGGTGCGTCTTGCGGGGCCAGGTGAACAACATAGGTTTGGAATTCACCATTGGCGAGCAAGGGTTCTGTACGGGCGTCGTTTTCGGGGTGTTCGGGGGGTGTAGGGACTAAATCGGATGCCCATGAAAAGCGCAGTTTTTTCCCGGCATCTGTTTTTAGTCGGATATGTATTTCGTTGTATTGGGCTGCATCAAAATCTACATCGATTTTCATACCGCACACCTCGTCTTCAGGCTGAAGACGTAAACCCTCAGTATCTTCTACCAGTTGACCCTTTACCGATTTCCAGACTTCGGACATGGAAAGCTCAAGTGGTGCCCTGTCTATCTCAACATAGCTTTGCTTAAGATAGGTGGTGAGGTGTTGCGCTTCCTGTGCGGGGGGGATAATGGTTTTCTCACAAGCACTGAGGAGAAAAAGGGCTGTGAGTACTACTATAAGCTGTCGAAAAATCATTGGAAATCCCATGTTAACTGATTGAAGCTGGCAGTGAGTATACGAAATTTTGGCACTGGAAGCGAAGCTCAATTGGACTGCAAGGCATCATTCAATTTTGTTTGTATCGCGTGGAGTGTCTGGTCCGTGAAGGTGAGGGTCGTGGTGGTGCCCGCATCTACATAGGTGATGTAGCCACACGGGGGCAGCGTACCCGTGAGCTGGTGAATGGCGAGCGCGTAGAGGCCAAGTTGTTCTTTGTAGCGTGCCTCGTTATCCGGGTTATGCTGCCCTGTCTTGTAGTCGATGATAGTGTAATCAGGCAGCAGGGCATCGATGGTGCCATTAATAAGAACATGGGGTGTACGCAAGGTAAAGGGGTGTTCCCGGTACACGATGGGTGCCGCTTTCAGTAGCGGGTAGCAGGGGGATTCTTCAAATCGCAGGGCAATAGATTCCAGATCCTTCTGAAGACGGGCATGTTGATCTGGACTGAGTCCAGCATCGCACAGGACGCGGTCTATGGGCGGGGCACTGGCAAAATCCCAGTACTCGAACAGAGCATGAACGAGGGTACCGCGGAGCAGGGGGGCGACGAGCGCCTTTTTCCCGCTGGACTGCTTTGTGGATTCGACATCACTTTCGGGCTTGGGATTCAGCAAGTCGAGTAGTCTGGATACCGACATCCCTGTTACGGGTTGGTCCTTCGGTATGAGTGGCTGATATTGGACTGCATCAATGTGCAGGACTGCGCTATCTGGTTTTGGGGCAGTCCCTCGTTCGGGAGATGCAGCACGCTCCAGTGTTCTGTGAATGGTCGCGGACCAATCTGCTTCATTCATCTTGCCCTGGTCTGAAAAGGTGTCTGGTTTGTAGTATGTATTGAGCGCACCGGACCAGGTGCTCAGAGAAGTGCCCTGGGTATTGCAAAGGATGAGATAATCCCGGGCGCGGGTCATGGCCACGTAGAGCTTTCGTGCACGTTCCGCTTCTTCGTCTTCCTTGATGCGATGTTGTATCGCGTTGCCCAGTGGTGCCAGCTCGGTATTGCCTTCAGCGTTTTCAGTCCGAATGGCCAGCCCCAGATGTCGATGTGTTTTGGGCCCCTGGGTGTTGGGGTCTTTGGGTTCACCCCCCATATCGGGCAGGGCAACAATAGGAAATTCGAGGCCTTTTGATTTATGAATCGTCATGAGGGTTACCGCATCGGAGGTCTCGGCCTGTAGCAATGCGTCGCCTTCGCGGATTTCCTGATTGCTTAACTGGTCTATCCAGGTGATAAAGGCGCGGAGTGTGGGGCTTTGGCTGTCAGTAAAATCCTGGGCGAGGTCGATGAGTTTTCGCAGGTTGGCCATACGTTGCAGGCCGTGGTGCATACTGAGCAGGATGGCCTCTATGTTGGTCCTTTGATAGAGGGCCTGCAGTAGCTGGGGTATGGGTTGGTGTACATGGGCCTGCAAGTCGTGTAGAAGGTTGCGGAGCTGTTGGAGTTGGGTGCCTTGCTCCAGTGTATCGGGTATTGGATTGTCCAGGGCGGCATTGCGTAAGGGCGCCTTTTCCACCAGCAGCACAAGGTTATCGTCGGAGAGCGCACAGAGTGGACCACGCAGCAATGCGGTGAGGGCGGCCTCGTCGTAGGGATTAATCAACACCTTCAGGCAGT
>CALAXS010000278.1 GCA_937895305.1 uncultured bacterium | reverse complement strand
CCTCTATACCTTTCTGCTATTAATCGCTCTGGCCAATGTCTCCTCACAATTATGGCTACAGGGTCTGGATTGTAGCCGCACCGTAAGTACAACCACATTGCAGCAAGGTGAATCCGTCGATGTGGAAGTTACCGTAGATAACCAGCGGGGCTGGCCCATCCCCTGGATCTATTTCGAGGATTACTATCCCCCGGATTTCCCGCGAAGAGGCGACAACAAACGCATGGCCATACTCATGCCGGGACGCTCCATCACCATGAAGTACACGCTGGATTGTCCCCGGCGGGGATACCATCGTATCGGACCCTTGCTCATGGAGACGGGCGATCTCTTTGGCCTGCAAAAACGGTTCCGTACTGGCGAACAACAGGAATACATTTCCGTGCTCCCCACCGTCGCCTATATTGATACCTTTAACATTTCATCAAAACGTCCACAGGGTCCCGTGCGAATCTCCAACAAGATTTACGAAGATCCCTCTCGTATCAATAGCGTTCGCGAATATGTACCCGGCGACCCTATGAACAGGATCCACTGGAAAGCTTCCGCACGGACCGGGCAATTGTTTGTAAAAACCTTTGAACCCTCCACCGTGACAGGCGGCACCCTGATCCTGGAT
Source organism: uncultured bacterium (assembly GCA_937895305.1). Taxonomy (GTDB): domain Bacteria; phylum Hydrogenedentota; class Hydrogenedentia; order Hydrogenedentales; family JAEUWI01; genus CALAXS01. The sequence goes on along the minus strand of CALAXS010000278.1, from coordinate 4,345 downwards.
ATCCACGAAGACAGCTATGTGCCGGATCGCAAAGAGGAGCGCATGGAATTGGCCATCACCACCACAGCCAGTGTTGCCTACTTGCTACAGATGTCCGGGGAGCAGGTCGGCATGTTGACCAATGGCCGGGACGCTGCGGAAATAGCGAAGTACGTGGTGGACCACAAGCAAACCCTGTCGCGCTATGAAGTGGATGAGGCAGTTGAGATTGAAGATGAAGATACCCGGATTAGTCCCCTGTCCGTACAGACCATGCGCAGTCCCATACAAGCACAAAAAGTCATCGAGAACCTGGCGAGAATCATGCCGGGACGCGGTCTGGATGCCACAGGCGTCATCATGACTTCCTATCAATCCCTGCCACGGGATGCCGCCTTGCTCCTGGTCACGCCACAGGTCACCGAACAATTGGCCTTAACCCTCGGGAGCATGCGTATCTCAGGATTCAATGTGTCCGTCTTCCTGATTATGGCCGGGACCGCCTTTGAGGAAGCCGCTGGCCTCCTGGCACCCCACGGTATACATACCTTCCACATTGAGCATGTGCGACAGTTACATGAAATATCGCCCGCTCAGATCGGCATGGTGGCATCATGAAAAAGCATGATCCCTATATGCCCAAGTCCGGCAAGGAATGGCAGGAAGAACAGGAACGGCGCGATGCACAATTACAAAATACCGATTCTGGCAGTACAGATTTTAATTCTTTGATGAATGCACCCTTGGTCATGGAAGAAGAAATCGGCTCGACCGCCCATGCACCCAAAAGCAAAGCAGCCATTGAGACCGACTTCGCTTCATTGCGTAAAGGATATGTACCGGAAAAGTTCCGGGTACCACGCACCCTCACCGATTGGCTCATCGAATTCCTTACCCCGCTGCTCATATTCGTTATGCTATACGCTGTTCTCTTTTTCGTGCTGGATGTGCGGTATGTCTACACCGCAGTGCATGACTGGAATCTGCGCCTCGTATGCTTTTGCTTTCTCATGGGCATCGTGGGCATTAGCCGCATGGTCGCACGGGACGGCGCTGAGGAGTCTATCCTTTACATCATGATTTTCACCATGACCATCGGTCTCTACACCCTGGTAACCGCCTACTACATGGAAGGGGCCACCTTCGTTAAAAACTTCTACGGAGGCAATGTATGGATGGCCGCAGGTGTGAATATGCTCATTGTCGGCCTGCTATGGTGGGTCGTGAATCGGCTGATTCACGAATGCTGCGTTGATGAAAATCGCGTGGCCGGGGATGTGGGCATCATGACGGGGACCATGGCCCAGTTGCAGGCCCGCATGCAACGCGGTAAACCGGCTCCACGCCCCAAGAAAGAGAAAGCAAAACCCAGAGATGACGCTATGTTCCCCATGATGGAGCTGGAAGACTTTGATCCCACGGTGGGATATATACCACAAGAGAAGGAAGCCAGCGATGGCCTGCAATCCTTCGCAGCACGTATGCCAAAGCTCCACCCCGGCATCTCTATCTTCATGTTCTCTGTGCCTGTACTGGCCATTTTTGCACTGGGACTTCGCGCAACACGCCATGGTGGTGCGGACTGGGTCTTCATGGGCAGCATCTACATGACCCTCTATACCTTCTGCGCACTCATGCTCCTCATGCTCACCAGCCTTGGTGGATTACGCGAATACTTTCGCGCACGAAATGTACCCATGCCACGGGGTATAGGCATCTTCTGGATTGGTCTGGGTCTGGTCATGCTCCTGCTGGTTATGATTGCGGCGAAAACCATTCCACAACCTGATCTTCCACCCCTCGCCTATGTGGCAGAGCATGAAAATGATGTGTGGAACCGTGGCGATAAATTTAAGCTGGCACCCATGGCAGCCATGCAAGTGGACGCAGTGCGTAACTCAACTGCCCTGGAGCGAATGAGCCAGGGCGCCATGGGCATCCTCATCGTCTTTTCGGTTTATGCTGCGTTAAAAATACTGGGGTTGGCCGCATGGCAAATCCTGAAAGAAGCGAGTTACTACCCCCGCTGGGTGGTATGGCTCTTTCGAAAGATCGAATGGTTCGTGTCCAGGATCACCACCTTACCCAAAACAAGACTGGGACCGGGGCGCATCCGTATCCAGAAAGAAATCGCCACCAGCATGGAGTACAACAATTCCCTGGGCGAGGATGGGCTGTCCGTCCAGATGAGCACCAATGACCATGTGGAATATGCCTACCATGCTCTTTGTGCATTGGCACATGATATCGGGGTTCCACGTGAGCCGGGACAAACCCCCACGGAATTCATCCACAGTTTCCCCAAGGCCCTCGCCCCGATACAGGATCAGGCGGAAGAATTGACGCAGTTGTATATTGTGGCGGCCTATTCCCCGTTGGAGATGGACGACAGGATAAAAGACCGATTGCGCAAATTCTGGCTGGCCTATAACAAAACACGCCGATCGTATATCAGGTAAGTGTATGCGATTGTGTCCCCTCTCGTTCCCATGCTCTGCGTGGGAATGCATACATGTTATACCCGGCATTGGAGGCGCGAACGCAGTGAGCAATGCGACAATCTCTCTTTGAACGCTTCAACACTGCATTTCCCTTATTCATAAACTGCCGCATTTTTCCCCTTGAATTCCCCCCGAATATCGCCTATCATGGGCGCAGACTTACCGTTAGGTATACACAATTCAAAATGGGGAGAACCTGTCATGTCAGCCGATTTAGAAAGCCTTTTTAACCAAGCCAGCGAGGATGTTACCAAACTCTCGGAAGCACCCGATAACCTGACCAAACTGAAACTATACGCCCTCTACAAACTCGGCAGTAAAGGCGCATGCACCGGCGACCGCCCCGGAATGATGGACTTTGTGGCACGTGCAAAATATGATGCCTGGAAAGAACTCGGCGACATCAGCCAGGACGAAGGCAAACAGCAATACATCGATCTCGTAGAATCGCTGAAAGCCGCCGACGCATAGTCAGGAACACAACGTAATTCATTCAGGACTTCCGCACCTGCCCGCAGCGTGTGGAAGTCCTTTTCTCTGTGTGCTAGAGTCGCAGGAAAGAAAAGGGGAAATGCTTGCAATATCATTTGAGTCGATTTATAGGCAGGATCTTGGTCTTAACCTTGGGCGGGTTTGTCTTGGGAGCCTGTTCAGCCCCCTCTGACGTTAAAGAAATGGTCGAAATGAAAAAAGCAGGAATCCGATGGAGAAATTACTGGGGTTGTAATTTGTATCCGGGCTACTCTTCTACTTTGTGCTCCACCAGCCAGATGTTCCGGTACTGCACCCGGTTATTGTGGGCCTGCAGACGAATGAACTCGGGACGATGGGGCGGTCGTGCCGGGCCCTTCTCCGCAGAGTAAGACGTACCGTGGGGGAGTTCCACATCATTGTGGATGAGCACACCATTGTGGCGCACCGTGATGCGCGGCAGCTCCAGCAGATTGCGTTTATCGTCAAAGCGACCCGCGCGGTATTCGATGTCATAGGTCTGCCACTGCAACGGCGGCAGGCACATATTCACCTTGGGCGCCACAATCTGGTACAGGGCACCGCACTCATTCCAATACCCCGGCAGACCATAACTGTCCAGTATCTGCACTTCGAAGGTGTCCTGGAGAAATACGCCGGAGTTGGCCCGTTCCTGGCCATTGGCCCCGGGCATGAGGGGTAAACGAAACTCCAGGTGGAGGGTCACATCACGAAAACGCTGCTTCGTGTTCATGTTACCCACATCGGGGTGGGCCTGGAGGATGCCGCCGGGCATTATTTCCCAGGTCTGCTCCAGGGTTCTGGCCAACTTAAAGGCATCGAGACTCGTGCCATCGAAGATGATAGTGGCGTTGTCCGGTGCCTGTAGACCCAACGTAGGTGAAGTGCGAGTATACCGCTCAAGGCTAAACTTCGCACCATCAGAATGACGACCCCCGGTAAAGGAATCGCCGTAAATTTCGCCATAATAATCATTTTCGTCAAAGACCAGCTTGTCGTCCTTGACCTTGGCCGTAAGCCGGATGAAAGGACGGGTACGCGCATAGAGAACCGGCTGAAAAACAATCTCGTAGGTCTCTGAACCGCGCGGGATGACCTGCGCACCAATCTCCGGGTGCTTCTTCTCCTCCTTCGTGAACTCACCGACCCAGTCCCCGGTATACGGCCCCGCGTTTTCCGGGTACTGTCCATCCTCCGCCGCGATAGCGGGCAAAACAAAACACAAAACAACGAAACAAAGAACCGACTGGCTGATTACTCGCATGATACATTCCTCGATGGCGATTAAAAACGAAGCCATAGAATACCACGCACTTCCTGTCATTCCCAACTCGATTGGGAATCCCCCCGTGTTAATGCCTGGCTGAAACTTT
>CALAXS010000277.1 GCA_937895305.1 uncultured bacterium | reverse complement strand
GGAGACGAGGAGCACGCGTTCCGTACCCAATTCCTTTGCAGCTTCGCAGATGTTGTATACACCGGTGCAGTTGGTGGAAATGAAGTCCGTGGCCCCCATGATACTGCGATCCACGTGGGTGTCTGCTGCGAAATTGACGATGGCGTCGCAGCCTTCCATGGCGGACTGGATAGCGTCACGGTCAGCGATGTCACCCTTTACAAAGGTATGACGATCCGTGTCGCAGTCCTTCACATTGTCCATATTACCCGCGTAGGTCATCTTGTCGAAGTTTATGATGTGAATGTCGGGGTAGGTTTCGAGCTGGTATCGGACAAAGGCAGAGCCGATGAAGCCCGCGCCGCCGGTAACGAGAATTTTTTTCATGAATAGGGGAGGCTCCAAGTGCTGAGGGGGATGTTGCGTGAGAGGGTATTATAGAGGGCGGGTATAAGGCAGTCAAAGACCTTTATTGTATCGTAGGGTAAAAGAAAAGGGTGATGCTTGTGTGAATAAGCCACTGTTTAAAAGGTAAATCGTTGCGCGCAAGAGATTGCCGCGTTACTCACTACGTTCGTGCCTCGCAATGACGGCCCTTTGTGGTGGGGCTTGACGTGCAGGTGGTGTATGGGCCATGCTTTTGGAATCAATTTTATGAAAACATGCAGAAGGATGCTGGTTATGGACTCAATTTCACGGCGTGGATTTTTTGGTGCAGCTACAGGTGCTACGGCAGGTGCGGTGGTGACGGGTTTGGGTACGGGACCAGAGGCAGCTGCGGCACCTTCACCGGGCTTGCCGAAGTATAAGTTGGGGATGGTGACGTATAACATGGGCAAGGACATGGATCAGGACACCTTGATTAAGTTTTGTCAGGAAACCGGGTTGGAGGGTGTTGAGCTGCGATCGACCCACGCCCATGGTGTTGAGCCGGATATCAGCAAGTCGGATCGTGATGCGGCGAAGAATCGTTTTGCAGATGGGGGTATTGAGATTGTGCAACTGGGTACGGCCCATGAGTTTCACAAACCGGGTGATCGTTTGCAGCAGCGGCAGATTGAGGGTGCAAAGGCTTTTGCGCAGTTGGCTGCGGATGTGGGTGCGTCGGGGATTAAGTTGCGCCCCAATGGGTTGATAGAGGGGGAGCCTGTAGAGGAGACGTGTGCGCGTATTGGCAAGGCGTGGCATGAGGTAGCTGCTTTTGCAGCGGACCTGGGTGTGGAGACGCGCATGGAGGTGCATGGCAGCGAGACCAAGGTGCCGAAGGTTATGCGGATGATACTGGATGCAGCAGATCATCCGAATGCGAAGATTAACTGGAATTCGAATGGTGGTGAGGAAGACGAGCATGGGAGCATTAAGAAGAATTTTGATTTATTGAAGCATCGGATTACGCATGTGCATATCACAGAGATTGGGGTGTATCAGTATCCGTGGCAGGAGCTTTTTGATTTGCTGAAGGAAATCGATTTCAGCGGGTATTGTATGGCGGAAATCGGGTACAACCCGGAACCGGAACGGTTCATGAAACATTACCGGACCTTGTTTGATTTGTATACGGGTCGGTACCAGTACCCGCAATAATGGACAGACATGGGCATTAGCGGAAAGCACAGTAGCCTTAAGCGGAATCCTGTCATTCCCGCGAAGGCGGGAATCTCCGCGTCAACATGCGTAACCCGAGTCGGGACCTGGACCGTTACAGCCCCGGTGGACCGCGTCTGTCTTTCGGAACAGAGCTCCGATGTATGCATTCCCAAGCAGAGCTTGGGAACGAGAAAAATGGCCAGACATGGGCGGTAGCGAGCAAAACAAAATAACCAATGACACCGACGTATCCCTGGATGCGTCGGTGACTGTTTTGGCGGGGGTGGGGCCGAAGCGGGCAGAACAGTTAGCGGGGTTGGGGATTGTGACGGTGGAGGATTTGTTGTTGCATCTTCCGCGGGGTTATGAGGATAGGCGAAATTTTGCGACCATGGGGACGGTGGAAGTGGGTGCGGAGGTGTGTATTCGCGGTGAGGTGGTATCGTCACGAAATCAGCGTATGCGGGGCCGACAGAATATGGCGGTGTTGAAGGTGCGTGATGAAACAGGGGAAATGACGGTGACGTTTTTCGGGCGGGGCTTTATGGCGAAGACGGTGTTTGCGCCGGGGAAGACGGGGGTGTTTTTTGGGAAGGTGGAAAAGTACCAGGGCATGGCGTTGAAGAACCCGGAGTATGAAATGCTGGCGGGGGATGCAGAAGATGCTTTGCATGTGGGGAGGATTGTGCCCATCTATGGGTTGACGGAGGGGGTGTCGCAGCGTTTTCTGCGTAAGCTGATCATGGATGCGCTGGATAGGGTGACAGGTGTTGTGGGGGAGGTGGTGCCGGAAAGTTTACGGACCAGGGTTGGATGGTCTAATCGGGATGGGGCGATGCGGATGGTGCATTATCCGGAGACGCTGGAGGAAGCGCAGGGAGCGCGGGCACAGTTTGCGTATGAGGAGCTGCTGCTATTGCAGTTGGGGATTTTGATACAGCGGCAGGTGGAGGCTTCCCGTGGTGCGGGTATTGTGCATATGGTCAATGGACCATTGCTGGTGGGGCTGCATGGGCAGTTGCCGTTTTCTTTGACGGAAGGGCAAGAGCGGGTGATTAGTACTGTGCTGGCGGATATGGCTTCTGCGGGGTCCATGATTCGGCTGGTGCAGGGGGATGTGGGGTGTGGCAAGACGGTGGTGGCGTTGCATGCTATTGCTGCGGCGTTGGATGGGGGGTATCAGGTGGCGATGATGGTGCCTACGGAAATTCTGGCGGAGCAGCATGGGGTGAATCTGGCGGGGTATTTGGCACCGTTGGGCGTGGAGGTTGCTGTGCTGACCAGTCGGCGGGGCGACGCGAAGGGGGTGCGGACGGGGCTGGCATCGGGTACGGTGCGTGTGGTGGTGGGAACGCAGGCGTTGATTCAGGCGGGTACGGTGTTTGGAAATCTGGGGCTGGTGGTGGTGGATGAGCAGCATCGCTTCGGGGTGGAGCAACGGGCAAAGCTGGTGTCGAAGGGGCATTATCCTGATGTGTTGCAGATGACGGCGACACCTATCCCGCGCACGCTGGCCATCACGGTGTATGGGGGGATGGATGTGAGCGTGGTGCGGGGTATGCCGCCGGGCCGTTTGCCTGTGAAGACGCGCCAGATCCCGGAGGGAAAGCTGGATGATTTATATGTCTATTTACGGGAACAGGTGGACGCAGGGCAGCAGGTGTATATGGTGTGCCCGGTGATTGAGATGAATGAGGAGTCGGTGCTGCGCTCGGTGGAGGAGCATTTTGAGGAGTTGAGTACGGGGGCATTGCATGGGGTATCGACGGCGTTGTTGCATGGTCGGATGGAGCCGGAGGATAAAGCTGCGGTGATGTCGGCGTTTAAGGCGGGTGACGTTGCGGTGTTGTTCAGTACGACGGTAATCGAGGTGGGGGTGGATGTACCCGCTGCGACGATAATGGTGATTGAGAATGCGGATCAGTTCGGTCTGACGCAGTTGCATCAGCTTCGGGGGCGTGTAGGTCGGGGTGGTGAACAGGCGTATTGCTTTTTATTGGGGCAGGCTCGGACAGATGAGGGGCAGGCGCGGCTGGATACATTGTGTACGCATACGGACGGGTTCAGGATAGCGGAGGAGGATCTGTTGCAACGGGGACCGGGCGAGTTCTATGGTGCGAAACAGGCGGGTTTGAGTGATCTGCGGGTTGCGGATTTGATACGTGATGCTGCTGTGCTGGAGGAGGCGCGCCGTGATGCAGGATTGATATTATCTGCGGATCCTGGTCTTAAGGCGAAACATCATAGGGGGTTACGGGGTCGAATGGTAGGTATGGGGCGGGTACGTCATTAGGGGTAGCCATTGATTGCCTCAGATTTGTCTTGTTAAGATGGGTGTTGTGTACCGACCGAAAATTAAGGGCATGGTATTTTTTTGGTAGATAAAAGCGTAGAGACATCGATTCGAACCTCTGATTTTGAAGATCAGGTGATTTCGCATCTGGATATTATGTACGCTGTGGCGTTGCGCCTGACGCGTAATCCTACGGATGCGGAGGATCTGACGCAGAATGCGTTGGTTAAGGCGTTGCGTTTTCATGATAAATTCAAGGAAGGCACGTATATCAAGGCATGGCTTCTGACGATTTTACGTAACACGTTTATCAATGAGTATCGCAGTAAGTCTCGCCGCCCTATGCAGGTGGAGTTGTCGGGGACGGAAGCGGCGCCGAATGTGAGTCCGGATCCGAAGGTGTCTTTGCAGATGGTGCCGGGTCGGCGTGAGGGGTTGCTGGAGTTGCTGGAGGATGAGGTGCGTGAGGCGCTGGATGCGGTGCCGGATGATTTTCGTTTGGCGGTGATTATGGCGGATCTGGAGGATAAGTCGTACAAGGATATTTCGGATGTGATGGGGTGTCCCATCGGTACGGTGATGTCGCGGTTGTATCGGGGGCGCAAGATTTTGCGGGAGAAGCTGGCGGGGTATGCGGCTGCGCAGGGGTTGACGACGAAATAGATTTATTGGTCGTGCAGGGTGAGGAGGGCGGTGGTGATTGCGGGTGCATCGTCGGGCCTGGCGGGGGGCTGTGGAAGTGGTGCACGGTGGAGGGGTATGGTGATGTCGCCGATTTGCACTTCCAGACTTTGGGGGATGTGGTCGAGGTCCATGTGTTCTTTTATCCACCAGGCGTTATGGGGGTCCATGGGCCAGGGTGCCGGATCGTTGTTGTGGATGGAGCGGATGCGTGTTTCGAGGGTGAGGCGTTGGGTGGACCAGCTTTCGGGTGGGGTATGGCCGAGAAGTTCTGCAACGTGTGTTGCGCAATCGAGTCCCATGAGTGTAAAGAGGCTGGTACTGTTTTTTACGCGGTCATAACCCAGAACAGGGTCGTAGGTGGGCAGGAGAATAGTGGGGTCGGGGTGTTCCCAATAGGCAAGAAAGTCTGCGGCCTGGGAGAT
>CALAXS010000276.1 GCA_937895305.1 uncultured bacterium | reverse complement strand
GGATGGATGAGCCTGTGTATATTGTCCGGTAATGATAACCTGCAAAATCCCTATGCCCCAATTGCACCAATACAGCTCTAATCCCCTAACCCACTTCCCAGAACCTGCTGTCCGATCCCTGTTCCCCCACAGGTATACGGATGGCTGTAGCGCATTTAGGGCAATGCCCTGCAAAAGCCGTGCGATTATGATTCAGGTGAATTCGGCTGTACACATTGCAACATTTAAAAAGGATGCTGATGTACGGGCGGGGTGTTGCTTTCTTTTTCGACGAACTCATGGTACCGCTGCAGCATCTTCTGTTTCTGCGGTCTCGGCTGTTTCTTCTTCAGTACCATCCGCCTCACCACTCTCCACTTCAACAGCAGCAAGTTCAACAGCCGCCTTGGCCGCCATACGCTTTTCCTGTATAGCGGCAATCTTCGGGTGAACCTTATCCACAAGATCCAGGCCAAACCATACTGCACCCCCTGCCGACAAACCAAGGAGTACAGCGATGAGAAGTACAATCCAGATCATGGCGTTTCTTCCCTCCAGTCAATAGCATGAGGAACAAGTGGCGGAGGCAGGGCCACGCCACGTGGTGTCTTGGTATCAACCTGTGATTTAAGCTCCAATACCTCTTCGCGCAAAAGCAATATCTCATCAATGAGATTTATATTTTCTCTTTCAAGACGCAAAATGAGGCGCATCAATTCTTCATTGCTTATCTTGATACCCATAAATTCCGACTGCATCGATTGAATAAGTGCCTCAAGCGAAGCATTCACTGGTGTCGTACCCGGTGCAGGGGCAACCTCGATCTGAAGTTTCGTCGTCGGTACTTCCGCAGGTTCTGTCGTGCTCAGATTGCGCTGCGCAGAATCTTCCTTCTTCCTCGAGTCTTTTTCCGCCGGGTCCCGGTCCTTTTTCTTCCCACCCTTTTTTTCGGTACTCCCCTCCGTCGTCACGCTAAGGTCATCAAACCAGGCCGTGCCCGTTCCCAGCAGCACACAACGCAACGTGATGAAATCCGTCTCCTTGGGAACCGTCACCGTGAACGCCACCTCATCCCAGTCCTGGGTACCAAAACGTGGCACCGTTTCAGATGAACTCATGTACTTGAGAACGCCCCAGGGATTCTTGCGCCAACACTGAATCCACACCGCCGCTTCCGTCGCCTCCTCCGTTCGAATCCATGCACTCACATGAAGCACCTTCCCGCTCAACGGCTGAAGAAGATTCTGACTCCAATTATTGACCGGCTCTTTCTCATAATCCGTGGGCGTATGAAGCATGACCGCATAATCCCCCTGCTGCGCCTGCGTGCTGAGTTTTCCAACAGCACCCTCTTTCGGCTGCACAAAAGGAACCCAATGTTGGGGCTCCTCATTAATATGCACTTCAAAGCCAGGATTTTTCAGCAAGTTCTCTGACCACGCACCACCTGCAAAGCAAACACCTATGATCAGAATCAGCAAGCTGCGTTGTATCACCGTACAGACATCCCTTGCATGCGTAGTTTAAGATCCTTCGCCGATGTCGCATTCAGCAACGCCACCTCAGGTGTAATCTTTTTGGTCTGCCAGAGTTCATACAACGCCTGATCAAAAGTCTGCATGCCCCACTGGTCTTTTCCCTCTTCAATAAGACCAACAATGTCCTTGAACGATTTACCCTGATCAATAAAATCACGAACCGTGCGCGTACCCACCAGCACTTCCGCAGCAACCGTACGACCTTCCCCTGCAGCAAGCGGCACGATACGCTGCGAAACAATACCACGCAACACACTCGCAAGCTGCTTCCGGATTTGTATCTGCTGATGCGGTTCAAAAAATTCCAATATACGGTTCAGCGTTTCCACCGCATCCACCGTATGCAGTGTAGAAAAAACGAGGTGACCCGTTTCAGCAGAAGAGAGCGCCGTACGCACCGTTTCAGCATCCCGCATTTCACCAATTAAAATCACATCCGGATCCTGCCGAAGAGCACCCCGCAACGCATTGCCAAAGGAAAGGGTGTCATGACCCACTTCACGCTGCGTAACGATGCCCGTTTTATCAGGATGCATGAACTCCAGCGGATCTTCCACCGTAACAATATGATCCGATCGCTTCGTATTGATCTCATCTATCATCGCAGCCAGGGACGTGGACTTACCACTACCCGTAGGACCCGTGAAAAGAACAAGACCATTCTTCGCCAGACAAAGTTTAGGTAGCACCTTGGGTAAACCCAAATCCTCCAACGTAAGAATCTTCAGCGGAATGAGACGCATAACGATACGAGTGTTCCCATCATCACGACAAACATTCACACGGAAACGCGCCACATCCTCATACATATAAGAAGAATCCAGCTCCATCACCTTGTCAAACTTCGCTATATCCGGTGCAGAAGCAATTTCACCCAGTAACTCCCGAATACCCTCCTCTGTCAGCGGCTCCCCTTCAAGACGCTTGAGGCTACCATCAATACGGTAAATGGGTGGATTGCCCTCTTTGAGATGAATATCAGACGCATTCTGCTCAACCGCACCCCGCATCAAATCGTCCATAGACATGGGCATAGTGAAAAACTCCTGTGTAAAAACGTGCCAAAGGGATTCTACGCGGAAAAGTGCTTAACTGTAAAGCAAACAAAAACGACAGGTCCGATTCTCAGTAATACACAGTATTAAATACAGACCTGGTTTTCAAATTACTCCGTAGTGATTATGTCCTTTATTTACATTGTGAATCATCGCGAGCATGAGATTGCCGCGTTACTCACTACGTTCGTGCCTCGCAATGACGTGAAATTTATTA
>CALAXS010000275.1 GCA_937895305.1 uncultured bacterium | reverse complement strand
CTACAACGTGAAACTCATTACGGATGATGCACGCCACGACAACGTAGCCTTCCACGAAGTTATTGAAAAATCTCTGGACCAGGTTAACGACCGCATGTCCACCTACAAGCCCGACTCCGAGCTATCGCTCTTTAATACATCGCGCGAGACCAAACCCTATACCTTTTCTGCCATGACCATGGATGTACTCGACATTGCGCTCCAGGTGAGCGAGCAAAGTGAGGGTGCTTTCGACATAACCGTTGGCCCTCTAGTGAATGCCTACGGCTTTGGTCCTGATGGCTTCGACAAAGTACCTACGGACGAAGAGCGGGAAAAACTTCTGCAACGCATCGGCTATAAAAAACTTACACTGCATAAAGAAAAGCGAGCACTGGGTAAATCGCAGTCCGATATCTACTGTGACCTCTCCGCTGTGGCCAAGGGCTATGCAGTGGATCTTATCGTCGATTCACTCAAAGACATCGGCGTAGAAAGTGCCATGGTCGAAGTGGGGGGCGAGGTACGAACTATCGGCCTCAACAGCACACAACAGCCCTGGCGCATCGGCATCGAACGCCCCACTGAAGGGGTGCGCGAACTGCAACGTGCGGTGCCGCTCAAAGACAAGGCCATGGCCACTTCCGGCGACTACCGTAACTTCCGCATCATAGACGGCAAGCGTATCTCCCACACCATCGACCCGCGCACGGGCAAGCCCATCGACCATGGTCTCGCTTCTGTTAGCGTGGTCCACGACTCCTGCGCCTGGGCCGATGCCTACGCCACCACCCTCATGGTCCTCGGCCCGGAAGCGGGCCTCGCCTTTGCCAAAGAACATAAGCTCGCCGTACTCTTTCTTATTCACGATGGCGAAAACGAATTTAAAGAAATTATGACGCCCGGCTTCGAGGCGTTGCTCGGTTCCGGATAAATACAAACCATTATACTTTGTTTTTAACCCCTGTCATTCCCGCGAAGGCGGGAATCTCCGAGTTTTCATGCTAGCTATTCATCAGCGTGTAGACTGGGAATCCCCTGTTTAATCAGGAGAGAGAACAATATCAGAATGCGATGCAAGCGGGGGTGCAAGGCTGTGATTGTAGTGATGAATTAGGATTCGCGACGCGGAGATTCCCGCCTTCGCGGGAATGACAAGAGTGCGGTAGTTTTTCACAAGACAGTTAAACAATAAGATACGTATAGCGTATGCCAGTCAAAGCGTCAACGTTATTTTTTCGAACAAGGAAAACCCCATGAGCAACACTATCTATACCCAATACAACACCCTGGAGCTTTGCGAAGCCGTCGAAAATATCGTGCGTGAAACACCCATCACCGATATGCACACCCACCTCTATGCGCCGGACTTTGGGGAGTTGCTCCTCTTTGGTATCGACGAGTTGTTGACGTACCACTATCTCATTGCCGAATTTTTCCGTATGTCTGAAACGTCTTACGACGATTTCTGGGCCCTTGACAAAACGGCCCAGGCCGACGCTATCTGGCAATGTCTCTTCATCGAAAACTCGCCCATCAGCGAAGCCTGTCGCGGCGTATTGACCGTCCTCGACCAGCTGGGCCTTGACCCCACCTCCCGTGACTTGAACGCCTACCGCGCCTACTTCGCAGCGCAAGACCCCTCCGACTTTATCGACACCGTCTACGAGACCGCCAACCTCGCTTCCACCGTGATGACCAACGACCCCTTCGACGACCTGGAACGGCCGATATGGGAAAGTGGCTACGAGGGCGATTCCCGCTTCCATGCTGCCCTGCGCATCGACCCCCTTCTCAACGATTGGACCCATAGCTGCGAGCGGCTGAAAGGCTGGGGCTACGATGTGGAACCGGGCCTCAACGAGAGGACCCTTGCCGAGATTCGCCGTTTCCTCGACGAATGGATGTGCCGCATGAACGCCCTCTACATGGCCGTGTCCCTGCCGCCTGAATTTGCCTTCCCCGAAGACTCGCCCCGCGCGAAAATCATTGAACACTGCATCCTGCCTGTAGCGCGCAAACACAACAAGCCCTTCGCCATGATGATTGGCGTGACCCGTCAGGTGAACCCCCGACTCCGCCTGGCAGGCGATAGCCTCGGTAAATCCTCCGTCGCCCCTGTGGAAGCCCTCTGCGCGAAATTCCCGCAGAATAAATTCATGGTTACCATGCTTACCCGCGAAGACCAGCACGAACTGACTGTGACCACCCGTAAATTCCGTAACCTCCTCCTCTTCGGCTGCTGGTGGTTCCTCAACAACCCCAGCCTCATCGAAGAAATGACCCGCATGCGCATCGAACTCCTCGGCCCCAGCATCATGCCCCAACACTCCGACGCCCGCGTCCTCGACCAGGTCATCTACAAATGGTCCCACTCCCGCCATATCATCGCCAAGGTCCTCTGCGACAAATACACCGACCTCGTCGAAACGGGATGGGAAGTGCAGCACGGCGAAATGAAGCGCGACATCGAGCGTATGCTCGGCGGCAACTTCTGGCGCTTTGTGGATCTGGAACTCAGCTAGGTGCTACCTCAGAAACCCGCAGCACAGGGTCCGTCTTCAGGAAGATATACAGCACCGCGACGAGTCCTATCATCATCTCCACGAACTCGGCGAATTTATTGATGAACCAATCGGGATACTCGCCGAAGGTGTAGAAGTCCACGTAAAGGTCCGGGATGGCGCAGCAGAGAATGGTGATGAACCAGGGGAGGAGGAGCATGGGTGGTGCGATTGGCCGGAAGAAGGGACGACGACCCAGGGCCACACCGATGCACCCGCCCAGGCCGAAGGCCACGCGAAGAAATTCTGAGCGCCCCTGAAAAGGCCCCAGATTGTGGAGGGTCATTTCGTTCTGTTCGTTGATAGCAGCGATGGATTCCGGCGTTTCAAAACTGATGAACCACTGGCCCCATGCGATTTCTTCCATGGCCGTGATGAAGGCCCAGAGGGTGAAAAGCCTGAAGAAGATTTTCACATACCGGGGTGCACTTGTTCGTCTTGCTTTCCACGTGGCCACTGCACCACAACAGGCCGCCGTAAAGAGACCCAGAAAACCCAGCATCTCGATGGGGCGGTTCTCTCCACGAAGACGCAGTGCGTAGTGTTCCGTTGCCGGGAGATAAAGGAGGATCGCGTAGGTGAAGACCATGACCATGGGACAGACCACAATCCACCAGCGCATCCACTTTTGCTGTAACAGGGTATAGATAAACAAAAAAAGACTCTCCTATACAGGAGAGTCTAGTGGTGTGATTTGT
>CALAXS010000274.1 GCA_937895305.1 uncultured bacterium | reverse complement strand
ACGAAAAAAAGCAACAGAGTTCGATCAAGCGGCACTCGACTTGTACGATGACTACGCACATGGTCGTTTAAGCCGTCGGGATTACATCAAGCGACTTGGTATATTTGCTGTGGGTGGTATCACTGTAGAATCGCTTTTGGCAGGTCTTAGCCCCAACTATGCATGGGCTGAACAGGTCAAGCCAAATGATCCGCGAATCGTAACAGAAACAATTACATACCAGTCCCCCAAAGGGGCTGGAGAGATGAAGGGATTGCTCGCCAGGCCCGCCAAAGGCGATAAGTTTCCAGCCGTACTCGTCATTCACGAGAATCGCGGTCTAAACCCATACATCGAAGACGTTGCACGCCGGCTCGCCGCCGAAGGTTTCCTTGCCCTTGCCCCCGATGCGCTAACTCCCTTGGGTGGGTATCCGGGCAATGACGACGATGGTCGCGAGATGCAATCAAAACGCGATTCCGAAGAGATGACGGAGGACTTCATCGCTGCTACAAAGTGGCTTGTTTCACATGAACAGTCTACAGGGAAAGTCGGTGCCGTTGGTTTCTGCTTCGGCGGTGGGATGGTGAACCAATTGGCCGTTCGCATTCCCGGGGTCATCGACGCAGTAGTACCCTTTTATGGACAGCAACCAACCGAAGAGGATGTTGCCCGAATCAAGGCACCCCTGCTCATTCACAATGCTTCGAACGACAAACGGATTCTTGCCGGTGCAGCGTCTTTTGAAGAGGCACTCAAAAAGAATGATACGGCTTTCGAAGCCTACGTTTATGAAGACGTCAATCACGGCTTTCACAATGACACGACCCCCCGCTACGATGAAGATGCCGCAAAGCTTGCGTGGGAACGGACAATCGCATTCTTTAAAAAGTATCTGATCTAAGGTGACGTGCATTCTGATTGTGATACGCTGAAGGTTTCCAAATAATGGCTTCTGAATTTTACGCTTAAGCATTTTTTCATAAAGTTGAAAATGCACAGTAGCGATTTTTGATAACCCCAGGAGAAAAACGAACTCCATGTCCGATGAACAATCCACCGATAAGCCATCGGAGACGATAGAGGAACTTGAGGTTGCCATTATCGGCGCAGGTTTCGCCGGGATCTGCATGGCCATCAAGTTGCGCGAGGCAGGTTTAGATGATTTCGCTATTTTCGAAAAGTCCGATGGCATCGGAGGAACCTGGCATGACCACACCTATCCTGGTCTGGTATGCGATGTGCCCTCCATTCTCTATAGCTTTTCATTTGAATTGAATCCCAACTGGTCTCACATTTTTTCACCACAACCTGAAATCAAGGCCTATGCCCAGTCCTGTGTGGACAAACATGGCATTGGCCCATTTATTCGCAACAATGCAGAGGTGCATTCAGCGCGCTTTGATGAAGGAACCGCACGTTGGCATATCGAGCTGGCCGACGGACGGAAGGTGTGCGCCCATGTGATGGTGAGTGGTATAGGGGGACTCAATTGGTCGAGCACCCCGGAGATTGATGGACAGGATGTATTTCAGGGTGAACAGTTTCATACTGCCCGTTGGCCCGCTTCATTCGACCCTGTGGGCAAGAGGATTGCTGTGGTAGGGTCCGCCGCGAGCGCGATTCAGATCACACCCGAGATTGCCAAAACAGCAGAGCAGGTCTATGTTTTTCAACGGACCCCCAACTGGATATTTCCCCGTCCTGACCACGAACACCCCCCCTGGCTTAAACAGTTATTTGGGCGCATG
>CALAXS010000273.1 GCA_937895305.1 uncultured bacterium | reverse complement strand
GATCTCTTTGCCCGCACCCCGCTTGCCGCCCTTGGGTTCATCCGTGTGTTCTTCAGGAAGATTCAGTTGTTCTTCAAGTGTATTGCCGATGGAATTCACAAAGAGCAACAGGCGTTCCAGAAAGGTGATACGACGTCCAATATGCTGTAGTTTTTCTACCTGGCTGCGCATGTCCTTCTCGCCCAGGAGATGCAGTAAAATGGAAGAAGCATAGTCTTCTTCTTCATTCTGGGCCAGCTTCAACAGGTCATTTTGTCCTTTTAAAATCTGATGGTAGTGCAAGGCATTATTGAGTAGGCGCTGGCCCTGAAAGGTCATGGACTCGCCATAATCGCTACTGCTCAGACTTCTTTTGAGACAGATGCTGAGTAGCTCCCGGTCAGTACAGATATATTTTTTGGCTTTAACGGTCTTGCTGCAATAGATTTCCCCACCCTGAATTTCAGTCGCGAACTCAATGTTCCTTGCGGCATATCTGCCACCGCGTGCAGGCCCCAGCACTTTTATATCTTCCATACCAAAGACCATGCGCGGCGTTTGGGAGCCGCTGCAATACACACTGCTTAACTTGGATACAACATAGGCCATGTTACGAATGGTCTGGCAACGTACATGCCCCTTTCGGGCGATCACCATGCCGGCTATGTCCCCTTGTACTTCACAACTCCCTGTCGTGGCCACCATTCCGAATACGTTCCCCTTGATACAGCAACTACCTTCTTCTACCACGACTGCCGTTCCATCGGGTACCTGATCCAGTATTTTAACGTTCCCCTTAAACTGGAAGATGGGGCCGAGGAACGGGCTATGGATTCCAGCGAAAGTTTTAATTTCACGACGTTCTGCAGCCATGATTTCATTGGAGGAAAGGTAACAGATGCTGTCATTGATATTGGGTAAATCCGAGAGCGCCTCCAGTGAATTCCGTCGTTCCAACAGGGCTTTCTCAAAACCCTCAAGACACTTCATGGGTCGTGCAAAGAGATCAGGACGCTCACTGCGTCTGGCCAGCGCGGATGCGAAAAACAGCATACTCACTTCATCATAGGGCATACTGCTCAACTGATTGGATTGCAGTTTGTCGATAAGTGCCCGCAAGAAGGGTTGCTGTCGTGTACAAATGAGGGTCGGCGGTTCACCCTTGACAGTACGTGTCCACAGGTCCATTTTTTCACGGATACCCGTGTACTGATCACTCAGGTCCACGTTTTCCTGATTCGCATAGAGCCAGGCAGCACAAACAGAAATATCCTCCAGGGAAATGCGGGCCACCCCTTCGTCGGATAGTGCCAGGACATGATTGATTAAGGATTCTACCATAGGCTTTTCTAAGCCATTTCCAGTTTATGGGGGTCCAGAATCCATTGAATCGCTTTGGTGTAAGGTGGTTTCAAAATACCTCGCTCAGTTATAAATGCTGTAATCAGGGTATTCGGTGTTACATCAAATGCCGGGCAATATACGGACACACCAGGGGGAGCCGTCAATTGACCGAAGGCATGGGTGACTTCTGTACTGCACCGCTCTTCAATGGGTATGGTATCGCCATTGGAAATGCCCGCATCGAAGGTGTTGGAAGGCGCTACAACATAAAATGGGATGTTATGCGCCTGGGCCAGTACAGCAAGTGCGTACGTACCAACTTTGTTGGCCGTATCACCGTTCGCTGCAATGCGATCTGCACCGACAAATACCTGTTGAATCTTCCCCTCCTTCATCACCTGTGCTGCCGTGTTATCGCAAATCAGCGTAACGTCGATGCCCGCATCCATCAATTCCCAGGCGGTCAGCCGCGCGCCTTGCAAAAGGGGGCGGGTTTCACCAGCATAGACCTGAAACCGCTTCCCCTGATCGTGAGCACGAAACATGGCGGACAAAGCGGTACCGTAACCCCCTGTGGCCAGGGCACCGGTGTTGCAATGGGTCAGGATACCATCCCCATTCTTGATGAATTCTGCGCCATAATTCCCCATAAGCTGGCACATCTCAGCATCCTCCTGCTGGATGTCATGGGCCTCTTTCACCAGGCGCTCCATGAATGTATCCACTGAGAGATCTTCAGGGCATTGGGCAGCACAATTCCGCATTCGATCCAGTGCCCAGAAAAGACTGTAGGCGGTCGGACGTGCGCTGGCCAAATGATTGGACACAGCGATGACCGCTTCTTTGGCGGATTGGAGGTCAGCGGGTTTGCGATCCCTCACACCGACAACCAGCCCATGGGCTGCACAGCACCCGATTGCAGGCGCACCGCGTACCTTCATTTGCTGTATAGCATTCCAGACATCTTCTTCTGTGTCCAGCGTTATATACTGCAATTTCCCGGGCAATAGCGTCTGATCGACAATACTCAGGCACCCCTGTGCCCACCGTATAGCTTGCACAGCCATAAAGATCCTCTCTTCTCTGTCGAACTATTCGCAGTTCAGACAACTGTATACTATAACTTTTCTGCTCAAAGCACAAGTTTTTTAAGGAGTTACCGCAATTTCAT
>CALAXS010000272.1 GCA_937895305.1 uncultured bacterium | reverse complement strand
GGAGCAGTTGAGGAAAAAGGCGAAGTCAAAGAAGGAGGAGGGGTATGAAGCCGCCATTGATGAAATGATTGTGGAGACGGAGGAGAACACGGTGAAGATGAAGGGGCTTAGCGATGCAATGGAAGGCTGTTTGTTGTGGAAGGTGCCTTGTAAATTTCCTTATTCCTTAATTCTTGCGGACGGTGTCTTGTATGCTGGTGGTCAGAATGAGGTGGGTGGAATCAATGCAGACACGGGTGAAACGGTTTGGACTGCACCCATAACAGGGCGTGGATTGGAATTGGCCTGTTCTGATGGACAGTTGGTGGCGAGTACGGATGAAGGTGTCATCCATTGTTTCGGTCAATAAGTATATTTGGTATTCAGAATCTCATAGAAGAGGTAAATAGATAATGCGATTTCACGGATTAATTACGTTGAGCATGGTTTTGTGCATGTCAGTTGCACAGGGTGAGGTGACCCAGGACTGGCGTTTCGGTGCTGCTGCACCCGTTGATGGTGCTTTTGTGGATAGTGTTGCGTCGACCCCCGCCAAGGTAGAGGGTGCAATTCAATTTGGCGGCACGGCGATGGAAGAAGCGTTTCTGGTGGATTTGAATCGCAATCCCATGACGGTTCCCTATGCTGAGCACAAGGCGGGGCTGCCTGTGGATGCTATCTCTGTTGAAACGTGGGTAGCAGTGGAGAAGACGGTGGAGTGGGGACAGGTCATGTCCGCCTATCGTGAGAGTGGTGGATTTCAGAAAGGCTGGACCCTGGGGATGCGTCAGTCGAATTTCAGTTTTGGCTTGAGTAGTGAGGGTAAGGATGATGGTGATGGGCGTATGACGTATGTACGGGCCTTGCGTAGTCTGGAGTGGGGGCGTTGGTATCACGTTGTGGGTACCTATGATGGGGCAGTGCAGCGGCTCTATATGAATGGTGAGCTGGTGGGTGAAGAGAAGGTGCAAAATGGAAAGATTCTTTATCCAGAAGAGGGCGAGTATAAATTTGGTGGGGGTACGGATGGGGGCTGGCGTGGATGGCTCCATAGCGCACGCATTCATGATGTCGCCTTGAGTAGTGATGAGATTCAGGCACGGTTCGCGTCGGGTAAGGGCACGTTTCCTGATGCGCTCCGCGTAGAGGTGGGACCGTGGGTACGTCGTCTGGATGATGACCGTATCAAGATAAGCTGGAAAACCGCAGATCCCAGTCCTTCGACGGTGTTGATTGGGAGCACTTTTCCGCTGAGTGGTCGTGTGGAGTTGTCTGATTTGAACACGGATCATGAAGTTATTGTGGATGGTATCGAGGGGGAAACAATTTACCATTATCGTGTTGAGTTTGCGGATGGCGCAGGTAAAAAAGTACAGACCCGTCTTTACGAGTTTGATTCCACGTTTAATTATACGGTGCCTGCGTTGAAGGTGGAGCCTTTTGGTTATAAGGATGATTCCGAGCAGTTGCTCTGGGGTGAGATTGCGGAGAGCATATTAACGGAGAGTGCTGTCACGCAGGGCTATGCCTTAGTCCTGGGTGCGGGTGAAGGACGGCTGGCCTATGAATTGGCGTGGCGGACAGAATTGCAGGTGGTGTGTGTAGAACCGGACGTGGCCAAGGCACGGGCTCTTCGTGAACGTCTGGATGATGCCGGGGTCTATGGCATCCGGGTATCGGTACATAGTGGTGATTTGGAGAGCCTGTCGTATAACCCGCATTTTGCGAACCTGATTGTATCGGAATCCATGTTGACGGATGGCATCATCAAGGAGAATCCCAAGGACTGGTATGCACTGCTGCGTCCTGATGGTGGCGTGGCTATATTAGGCTTGCTGGACAGTGCTGATAATACGCCTGGGCAGACTGACTTGGCGACCTGGCTCGGGAAGAGCGGGACAACGGACTGGAACTATCGTACTGAGGGTGGCGTGTTTGCGAGTCATCATAAGCCTGCCTTGGCTGGTATAGGGGAATGGACGCACCAGTATGGCAATACGTCTAACACGGCAAGCAGTGGTGACCTTGTGGTCAAGGGTGAGATGGATGCCATGTGGTTTGGACGACCCGGGCCACGGCCCATGGTGGATCGTGGAACCCATAATCCTGCGCCGTTGAGTGCCAATGGGCGTCTCTTTATTCAGGGCGACCGCCGTTTGTTCGGAATGGATGCCTACAATGGCACGATACTGTGGACGGTGGAGATACCGGATCTGCGTCGTGCGAATATCCCACGGGATAGCACGAACATGGTCTTGAATGGCGATGAATTGTATATCGCGGTGCGTGATCGGTGTTGGTCTATTGATGGGCAGACGGGGGAGATCCTAAACACGACACCGTTGAGTGCGATTACGGGCGATAAGGACGCTGAGAATAAGTGGGACTGGGGCTATATCGCCACGGCGGGGGACACCTTGTTTGGGAGTGTGGTCTTACAGGGCGGTTTGTATGTAGGTGCTGATGGCGAATGGTATGACAAACGTGGGGAGGAGTCGGAGAAGGTGGTGAGCGAGGGGCTCTTTGGTATAAATCGACACACGGGCGAGAAGACCTGGTCGTATAAGGGCGGACTGGTGATGAATTCCAGCATCAGCCTGGGTAATGGTCGTGCTTATTTTATTGAGACACGAAGTAAGGAGGCGCTGGCATCGGAGCAGGGGCGTGTGGGTAAGGAAGGGGAGGATGACCGCTTTTTGATATCGCTGGATTTGGAGACGGGAGCGAAAGTATGGGAACGTCCTTTTGATATGGATGATTCTGATTTCGTGGTCTATACCATGTTCAAGGATGACAAGCTAATCGCGTTGAGTTCTTCAAATAAGTGGAATCTCTATGCGTTCAATACGAGTGATGGCGACATTATGTATGAGCATCATTTTGCCTGGAACCGGGATCACCATGGTGGGGCTATGCAGCATCCTGCGATTGTGGGTGACAAGATTTATGCTGAGCCGCGCTTGATTGACCTGGCCTCGGGGGAAGTACTGCGGGATGATATTCCGGGCCGGAGTGGTTGCGGTACGGTGTCTGCCTCGGAAAACATGGTTCTTTTTCGTGATGGTGTGCATTCTATGTGGGATTTGGAGGAGGACAAGCGGTATCGATTCAAGGATTTTCGTCCGGGTTGTTGGTTGGGGATGATTCCAGCTGGGGGCATGGTATTGGCTCCTGAAACGAGCGCTGGATGCTGGTGTGCGAGTACGCCTTTGCAGACGTCTATCGCTTTCGCACAAATGCCGGGTAGATAGTAATGTCGTGCCTCACATCCCCTCGTTCCCAAGCAGAGCTTGGGAACGCATACGCCGAGGCTCTGCCTCGGAAAACGGGCGCATCCAACCGGGATTGCGACGATATTGGTTCCGAAATTAGTTAGTATTGTATACGCGGAGATTCCCGCCTTCGCGGGAATGACAAGATAAAACAGAAATGTCAAGATAAATAAGTGGAGATGTTAATGCGACGCTTTTCATTTTATATGTTAAGTCTTATCCTCGTCCTGAGCTGCGTGGAAGCGCGCGCCTGCCGTTATTCAGTGCGGGAGGTGGGCTTCGTCGATTTAAACCCGTCGCGCTATATGCTTTATGTTTATGTGGATGATGGTGTTCCGGCAGATGTGATTACGCTTGTAAAGCGGGTGGTTTTTTTAACGCTGATGGACACGCCTATTGATATGGAAGTGGTGCATGTGGAGGAGGACGCTGGGCATCTGGGTTTGGAGTACCTGGCGAAGGGGAATTTTGAAACGTATCCAGGGATGGTGATGGTTTCACCCGATGGCTACACCTGGCCCTGGGCTTTTGACGTGAGTTCAACAGATCTGAAAGCAGATCTTGAAGCCTTCCTGGCTAGCTTTACCACATCGCCTTTGCGTGCGCAAATCCTGAAAAATCTACCCCATTTCTGCACGGTCCTTTATTTCGAGAGTACCGACGTGGGAAGCAGCAAAGCGACAGAAACAATCATAAAAGAATCCATAGATACGGTCATATTGCACATGCCGGACATGGACAAAGCAACTGAATTGCCGCCTGTACTCTTGAAAGTATCGGTGGAAGAAGCGAAACAGGATCCGGTACTGTTGTGGAGCCTGGGGCTGGATGTGGAGGATCTGGATATTCCGAGAGTCGCGGTACTCTTTGGCAAGGCACGGCGTATGGGGGCTGTATTGCGCGGGGACCGGATTAACAAAGAAGAACTGGTGAAGGTGATGGGGTTGATTGGCGCTTCGTGTGAGTGTGGTCTGGATCGAAAATG
>CALAXS010000271.1 GCA_937895305.1 uncultured bacterium | reverse complement strand
ACCACCTTCGTTAATTGTCGCTCATCGGTCAAAGCACCATCCTCATCAAAGGCATTGTATGCAGAAGACACGACAACTTGCGCGGGTGTAACCCACATGCCGATATTACCCAGGAGGGAACGCACAGTGACCAGACCGCGCATACCGCCCAGCGCACCCGGTGATGCACTCATGAGGCCAACTACTTTCCCGGCATAGGCCGCAAGGGGCGGGTCTTCCTTGGGGCCACGCGAACACCAGTCAATGGTGTTTTTCAGCAGTGGCGTAATGGATGAATTATATTCGGGGCAGGCAAGGATGAATCCGTCCTGGTCTTTCATGATAGCGTAAAGTTTCTCTGCATTTTCCGGTAGGCCCTCGGCCTCTTCCAGGTCACCATCGTAGAGCGGCATGGAATAATCAGCAAGATCGACATAGGTCACATCGGCTTCAGCATCACGGGCCACCTGCGCAGCAACCAGCGCCAGTTTTTTATTGATAGAATCCTTGCGTGCACTACCTGCGAAAACCAGAATTTTAGCCATGATACGTTGCGCTCCTCATGTTGTGCCCGACTGCGTTATACTGAACCCGTAATGTCGCACTATACAAGGATACCGCCCTCATGCGCTACTTCATTTCCCGTTTGGGATGTCTCGCCCTGCTCACACTCCTGGGCATGGGGTGCGGCCCCGATACTTCCACAACCGCGCGGCAGGGCATCATCACCATGGGACCCCACCTGACGGAAACCGTCTTTGCCCTGGGCAAGGGCGACGACGTGATTGCTGTGGGACGATTCGATGATTATCCGCCGGAGATTGAAGCCCTGCCCAAGGCCGGAGGCTACATCGACCCCGACCTGGAAAAAATCACCATGCTCCAGCCCGGTCTCCTCATTCTGCCCGGTGCCCAACCGGAACTAACCGACTTCGCAGTGCAACAGGGCTTCAAGGTTCTGAATGTACACATGGATAATTTCGCGACCATTACAGCTGGAGTTACGACCCTCGGCGATGCGCTGGGGTGTAGCGATGTCGCGAAAGAGCTGGTGACCCGATTCAATGCGGAACGGGATGCACTGGAAGAACGCTTGAAAACGGTACAACGGCCCAGGGTGCTCATCATCACAACCCGGGAATCCCATGATCTCAATAGCCTCTACACCGTGGGAGGCACCTCCTTCGTCTCCGAAATCGTATCCCTCGCGGGCGGCGACAATGTATTTCAATCCGAGACACAGCCCTACTTCGAAGCCTCCAAGGAGTCCGTGGTCGCAGCAGCACCCGAAGTCATTATCGAATTCCATGCCGGGAGTGATTTGACGAAGGAAGAGGCCCAGGCCTTTAAGGACGACTGGAATGTCCTCGCTACCTTACCCGCAGTGAAGACCGGGCGTATCGTGCTGGTTACACCATCCCATGCCCTGCGCCCCGGTCCCCGTATCGTCGAGATTGCAGAAAGCATGGCTGCCGAACTACACCCATAGCCCTGCAACCTAAACGGGCTGTTCCCGACGCTGCATGTATTCCATGAGTGCCTCTTTCCAGGGCCGCATGGTGTGACCCGTAGCTGTTTCCAGGCTGGTGCTGTCCAGCACAGAGTACGCAGGGCGAGGTGCTTTACCGGGGTAGTCTGCGCCAGGACAGGGCTCTACCCGCGTATTCATCTCAGCGCATTGCAGGATGCTCTTGGCAAATTCAAAACGGGAACATTGTCCACTGTTTACACAGTGATACGTACCGAAGTGCTTGGTCCGGGACAGGTAGAAACAGGCTTCGGCGAGGTCCAGTGTGTGGGTGGGGGAACCCACCTCATCTTCCACAACCTTCAGGGTGTCATTGGACTGGGCCAGGCGAAGGATTTTTTCCGGGAAATTGTTGCCATGGGGGCCATAGAGCCAGGCGGTACGCACGATAAAGTGGAGGGGATTGGCCTTGCGGGTGGCGGTTTCTCCAGCGGATTTGGAGCGGGCATAGACCCCGGCGGGGGATACAGGATCTTCGGGCAGGTACGGGGTTTCGCTGGTGCCGTCAAAAACGTAATCGGTGGAGATATAAACCACCGGGATATTGTAGCGTTGGGCCACATCAGCCACATTCCGCGCGCCCGATTCATTCACACGAAAGGCACCCGCCAAATCATCTTCGGCCCCGTCCACATCGGTCCAGGCCGCAGCGTTAATGATGAGTTCCGGCGCGACGGTTTTGGCGATAGCATAGACCTGATCTTCATTGGCAATATCGACGTCGGGCAGGTCATAGCCATAAACCTCACCAGCACTTTTATAGGCCGTCATCAAATCACGGCCCAGTTGGCCGTTTGCTCCAAAAATCAAGGTGCGCATGGTGTTTTCCTTAGCGTCCGTTGCCCGTCCCCGCATATTGCGGACCTGTAACTCTAGCATTAAAGGCAGTGAATGGCAATGTTTTATGAGGCTTCGTGGCTGAGGCGACCCCGTTCCATTTCGATTTGGGTGCGCAATGCCGCGCCAAGGTCCGGGGCCTGCAACAGGTACTCATATTGAATCAGGGCAGCGTCCTTATCCGCTAAAAGCAACAAGGCCCGCGCATAGGCCAAGCGCAATTCGAAGTGGTCCGGAAATTCTTTTACCGTCTTTTCGAGTACTGCACCTGCGGCGTCCATATCTCCGGCGTGCATAAGCGCGGTACTCCAATGAACCGCAAAATCGGGCTTTTCATCATCGGCAATACAGGGCTCCGCCCTGGCAAACCAGGGATTGGCCTCAGCGTATTGGCGGCGCAGGTTCTGGATAATTCCCATATTCATATAGGCGCGGCAGTGACCGGATTCTTCTTCGCCGAGGCGTTGCTCGAAGTAGGTGATGGTCCAGCCATAAGCCTGTTCCATGGTGAGTGCTTCGTTAGGATTATAATCCCGGATACGCGACAACAACTGCTGCGAGGACTCTTCCACAGCTTCAGGAGTTCCATTCATGGCCTGCCATGCGAGAAAGAGCTGGGGTAGCATACCCTTGCCTTCAACGGGTTCACCATAGGTATAGACCGCTTCGGCCAATATATTCATGCGCTTGTGCGCCTGTGCGTAGCGGGCAAAGTTTGCCCACAACTCAACCCGGTCACGCTCGAAGCCTATTGCAGCGATATACGCCGCTTCAATCTGTTCCGCCTCCGCCTGGGCATTCTCCAGAACATTGGCCTCCATGATATGAAGGTTGCACAACAACATCGTAGGCGGTGGTGTAGCCTGGGCCAGTTCCACCGTATGCTCCTTCAGCGCGCCGCGCAACGCACCATAGCGCTGGTGCATAAGGGCAAAGCGATGCAATTCCCGCCAACCTATAATGGAACGCGGGTCCGCATTCACCACCCCTGCCAGACTCTTCTCTTCCGCGGCCGTCCGCCCCAGGGCACGTTGCGCTGATGCCATCATGGAATAGAGGTCCGCCATCTCCGATGCATCACGCTCAACGCTTGGGTCTACATCACCCGGTTCATACGCAACAGCTTTGCCCAAGTATTCCTCGGCCCTGGTCCACGCGGTCTGCTCCGCACCCGGTCCACCCAGCCCCGGTTCCTGACGATAAAACATGGCCTTCAGCGCCTGGAGCCGACCAAGGATTTCGTATACTTCTAATTCGGGGGAAGGCGCATCTCCTGAATACAAGGATGTCTTGCTGATGCTTTCGCCTTGCTCTAACAGCGTCAGGGCTTCCTGTAGCTTGTCCGTGTTCTGCCGTACCATTTCTTGTGCTTTTCCAATAAGAGCCTCTACTTTTATACGACCACTGCTGTACATGAATTCACCATCGCGTTGGGTACCTGCTTCTATGGTCGCAATCGCCGCATCAAACTTTCCGCGCTGGACATAGCACTCGGCGAGGAACCCATAGGTATCTATTTGTGAAGGTACCCAATAAATTGCCGCACTAAACCGCTCTTCCGCCCAGATATAGGCTCTCGCATCCATAGCCTTGAGGCCCTGGTACTGGTGATTCTTTGCCAGTAAATAACAGGTTGTCGGGTATGCACACACCACGATTGCGCAAACAAGTAGCAAAACAAATGTTCTCTTGAATCGCTTCCCGGGTAAATCGCTATGGCCCCCTTGTTCCGGGGTCCGTTCTGATGCAGTGCCTTCTTCGCTCATGGCGCGTCCGCACCGTGGAGCTTAAAGCCGTCTTCGTCCCAGGTGACATAGCTGCGATGCTGGAGCCAGTCGCCGGTATTGATGTATACGCCATCGCCATGGGGGTGATAGAGCGGCGCGTGGGCATGGCCGCAGAGGACCGCGTCTACCGTGCCTTCGTCCAGCTTGCGCTCACCGTAGGCCTTCAACGCTTTGGCTTCCGGACCTTCGGTGGGGTCATCCTGACCCAGATAGGTGCGCGAACCATGGCTCACCCCCTGGGCGATTTTCATGGCCCAGTCGGGATGGATAAAGCGGAAGGCACCTACGACGAAGGGGTTGCGCGCGAATTTCTTATAGGCACGGTAGCTCTTGTCTGTAGGATTGAGGCCATCACCGTGAATGAAGTGGGCCGTCTGTTTCCCCAGAGAAAGCTCCACAGAGTTCGGGTGGATGTGAAAGCCCAGGTCATCGTGGAGAAAGCGTCCACCCCAGAAATCATGATTGCCGCAAATAAGGTGCAGCTCCATTCCCGTGTCCCGCATATCCGCGAGGGCACGGAGCACATCGAAGTAGCCGGAGAAAATTACATGTCGATACTCGAACCAGAAATCGAATAAATCGCCCAGGCAGATGACCCGGTCGTATTCTTCGGGCGAGAAACCCTTGAGAAAGTGGATAAATTCCTGGTGTCGTTCCCGGTCATGGGGGCTGACCTTGAGGTGGACATCGGAAAAGATGAGCGTTTTTTTCACGTGCATCCCCGTTTACAGTAACAGTAGATTGAGCAAAGCTGAGCTTATCACATTGGGCATAGGGTTGGCATTTCGGGAAGTGGGCTAGAGCAGACCAATGCGGCTGAGGGGCCAGAAACGGAACACAGCATGGCCCACAATCTGGGAGTCATCCACAGCATCGAAACTGCGGCTGTCGCGGCTCACGCTACGATGGTCTCCCAGGACGTAATACTCGCCCGGCTCAACATAGGCCTCATGAAAATCCAGCGACTTGCGCTCTTCGGGCTGGAGGTAGCTCTCTTCCACACGGTGGTTATCCACGAAAATGGCACCGTGGTCAAAGACCACTTTCTTGCTGCCAGGTGCCGGGGTGTCGTCGGTCTCACTGGCATTAACAGGTCGGGGCCCGGTTCGTTTCGGTCCCACAGCGATAACGCGCTTGACGTAGCGCTTATTTTCTTCTATCTGGCTGTCGAAAACGACGATGTCACCGGGGTCAATGGCTGTAAATCCTTTGAATATAGGGAGTTGGCTGATTCGATGGGGCAGCTTCATGACCAGAATCCGCTCTTTGTCTTCCAGCGTGGGGTACATAGAGGGGCCCTGAACTTCGTAGCCGCCGATGACAAAACTCTTGAGTCCCCAGAAGATAATGAGGAAAAGGGCCACCATTTTGACGAGCTCGAAGACTTCACTGCGCACTTCCCGCTTGGGGTCCACAGCGTCCTGCCCGTCTTTATGTTCCTGCTCTTGGCTCATAAGTCCTTAGTTCATAGTTGCTTGTATAGTATACACAACTCAGAAGGGGTTTTGTTACTGCGATTTGCCCGTTGCAGTGTTTCCCACTGCCTGAAATCTACCATGCTTCAGCGCAACGCGCAAGTCTGCCATAGTGCGTATGAGATCGTCAAATTGCATGGCATAGGCCCCTACGTCCTGCAGACGGTGCGCATCACTCGCCGTCGTGGGGGGTATATCCAGATTTTGCGCCAGTTTGAGGGCCAGGCGTTGCTCGTGGTGTTGGATGTTGACGCTCTGAACTTCGAGACCGTCAAAGGGCATGCGGGTGATACGCTCGTCAAAGGGCACCGCTGCACGGGTGGGGTGGGCTGCGATGCAGGCTGCGCCCCAGTCCTGGGCCTGTTTCAGCATGGCCTCAGGGTCACCACCGGGCACAAAGGCTTCAACCTGTTCAGGTTCCAGCCCGTAAATGAGGATGTCGCCCTTGGAAGAACTGTATTCGAAACCTGCGAGAACGAGAAAGTTGGGTACGCTGGAGGTCGCTACCAATTCATCGATTTCGTCCTGGCTCCATTGGTAATGGTGTTCGGTGATGACGATACCGTCGAGGCCCTTTCGGGCTGCTTCCTCGATGAGGGCATATTCATCAATACCGCTACAACGCGAGTGGCGACGGGTGTGCATATGCAAATCAATGAGCAAGCTCATGGGGTGTTCACTAATTCCCTAAGCCGTTTCTTCGGGTATATTCAGGTCCAGTGCTTCGACGACTGCGGAGCCATGGAGAAGGCGGGGCATAATGATTTCCAGATCTTTCGAGACCATCTGGCGCGTGAGAAAAAGCACGGATGCGGGATGACTGTAGGCGAGTTCCTTGAGATACTGCCACCAGTCCCCACCGGGAATCTCGCGGCCCAACAGGGTCGCGGGGATACGCTTCGGATCGAGGGCATCATCGTGTGTAGTGATTTCTTCTACGCTCGGCTTCTCCCCCGTTTGCAGCTTACCTTCACTGGCCTGAACCAGAGTACAGGTTTCCTTGAAGTGGTCGACAAAGGTCGCCCAATGGGGATCAATCTGATTGACCAGCGTTTTCAGGAACTTCAATCTCAGGTCCAGCGGCTTGTCTTCCAGGCGTGCCGACAGGCTGCCGTCGAGGAGGAGATATTCCAGGGCGACCCGGATATGGTTATCCTGTGGCAGGAGCGCCACGCAATCTTCGACTTTCTGCGGGTACACTGCGTGAAGGATCAGGGCCTTGGATGCATAATTGGGCGCGGCAGGTAAGGGCTCCGGAAAAGCACTGTAGTCGTAGGTGAGTCCAGAGGCAATACGATAGCCCAGCACACCACGCTCCAGGTCACCCTGATCCAGCGCTGCGTCGGCCTGGTCAATAAAGAGGGTACGCATTTTTTCGCGGATGCGAAGTTGCTCATACGCCTGGGCTGCAGTGGTGTATTTACCCAGGGCAACCGCGTTATCCGCCAGCATGAGCAAGGGTTCCCAGGGCAGTTGCATGGCACCGGGCGTTTCCAGTTGTGTCTTTACATGGGCCTGAATCGCAGGCTGCTGCACCAGGGCCAGGGCTGTCGCATGGCGCGATGAAGGTGTATCGTCCCGGGGCAGAAGGTAGCTGTAGCGCGGGTTTTGAATATCCTCACTGGAATACGCGCGCAAGGGGGAATAGGAGAGAAAGCAGAAACGGAAATTGACGAGGTCGCCTTCCGCAATGGTATGGGCCAGACACGTGTTGATGGTGGCTTCATCGGCCAGGGTCTTGGTAGGGGTCGCGGTCTTGGCCATATTACACTACGCCTCCTTCGAGTATGGTGCTAACCACTTGTGCCCGTTCGTTCCAGTCTATGCTTGGTGTTGTAATTTCTGCGTACGGGAGCCGTTCCTGGATTTTGTGATAGAGCTGCTGGCGATATTTGCGGAGGACGGTGCTGGCATGACGTTCGTGCATGGGATCCCATTTACTGGCCTCAATACACTCCTTGTCGCGGCCGGCCTCCAGCATGCGCTCTTCCATATACGTGGAAAGGAACTGCTTCAGCGCACCGTCATAATCGCGCCGAATCTCCTCCGTATCCACCTGTTTCGCATTCAGTTCCTGCCACTGTGCCTCCAGCGCGATAACCTCGTCCCGCTGCGCCGTGTACCGTTCCCGCTCCTCAGTATCGCGCAGAATTAGATACGCAGCGTTGAGACGACACATCTCCAAAAGAAAAGCGTTACGACGCGCTTCGGTGATTTCCTCACGCGCGATTTTCAGCACCAGCGCCTTCATCAATACCTTGTATTGCTTGCGTACCTCGCCCGGCTTGCACTCGGCGGTGAGACCCAGCACGGCAAAGTAATCGATGTATCCTTCGTCAGACATATAATCATGCTCCACTTTTAACCAGGCGACCATTGTACTGCTTGTATGGGAAGCGGCACAACTGGGGGAAAGGAGTGGAGGAAACTACCCTACGGCTTCTTTTGGCAATTCAGGGGAATCAAATGGTAATGCAGGCATAGCATCATAGGTTTGACCATCTAAAAGACGGCCTGCCTTTTTCTTGTTGGTCCCTCCCCACTGCTTAAAAAAGAAATAGGTGCCTGATGCGACACATTGTTTCCGAATATCACGTACCCAGTCCGCTTCA
The DNA here is from genome assembly GCA_937895305.1 of uncultured bacterium. GTDB lineage: Bacteria > Hydrogenedentota > Hydrogenedentia > Hydrogenedentales > JAEUWI01 > CALAXS01. Next base: position 551 of record CALAXS010000271.1, on the reverse strand, counting down.
ACAGGTCTTGCCCCTGGACCCGATTCACCACCAACAATAACCCAGTCAATGTCTGTTAAGTCCATACCGGGCAATGGACCAAGCAGGGGTTCCAGAGAAAGAAACTTTACCTTGGCATCTGTGTTGCGTAATGCATCAATACGGTCCATATAATCCTTGCGTTCAACACTTACCCCCATCCAGATGTGCCGACCCCAAGTCAGTTCTTTTGAAATACGAGCAAGACGGTCCGCGCGTTTCGTCAATACCTGATAGCAATGCCAGTCCGCCTGATTCATGGTATCGAAAACTTGTTGCACAAATTCCAGGGGAACGTTTTTATGGAAAAGGTCACTCATGGAATTAACAAAAATCACCTGCGACTTACGCCACTTGAGCGGAAGTTTTACAGCATGTGGATGAAGGGTTAGTTTAAATCCATCCGCATAATTGGGCGAACCCATGGCATGCAACCGTTTCGCCATGCGCTCTGCATAACAATGCTTACAGCCCGCACTAATCTTCGTACAGCCCGTCAGGGGGTTCCAAGTGGACTCCGTCCATTCTATGGT
>CALAXS010000270.1 GCA_937895305.1 uncultured bacterium | reverse complement strand
GGGGCGAGATCCACCTGGAGTGCTGCCTGAAAAACAAGGGCTATAGCGGTGATAGTGTTCATGGGCCCACCAGGAAGGGGTTGGTCATTCGCTCTTTACCAATGGTGGTTTCCGGGCCGTGGCCGCTATAGACAATGGTGTCATCGGGCAGGGTGAGGAGTTTGGTCTTGATAGAGTCAATGAGTTGTGCATGGTTTCCGCCGGGAAGATCGGTGCGGCCTATGGAGCCGTTAAAAAGGACATCCCCACCGATAACAAAGCCATCGCCGACAAGGACTACATGGCCGGGGGCGTGACCAGGGCAGTGGAGCACTTTCATGTTGACTGTGCCGACGGTGATGGTATCCCCTTCTTCTACGTATTGGTCGGGGTCGGGCGAGGGTGGCACAAGCACGCCGAACATCTGGCCCTGTTGCGCCAGTCCCTGAAGCAGGGGCAGATCATCTTTGTGGATAACCAGTGGCGCACTGGTGTGGGCCACCATGCCTGCGTTACCACCGCTATGATCGATGTGGCAGTGGGTGTTGAAAATCATCTTCACCCGGGTGCCTTCCAGCGCGTCTTTCAGTTCCCTGGTAGCCTCACCCGGATCGATGACAATGGATTCGCCGCTGTCCTTGATGACAAAGCAATTGGTGACAAAGGGTGTTAATGTAAACTGAAGAATTTCCACGGTGTATACTGCTTTCTAAGTTTCTTGTTGCTCTTTTTCTATATGGGCCATGCAGCGATTTATACGCGTGTCCCAATCCCCTGCCCAGCCCTGATACTTGGCATTGAGACAGATTTTCCGGGCTTTGTTGAATTGGCCCTGGTCTTCGAGAATCCCTGCGATGGTTTCAAAACCGAGGTGGTCCGGCAGGGGACGCTTGTAGGTTTTATCCAGATGCCATTTCACATACGGTGCGATAGCAATCATCTGGTGGCTGGCCTGCAGGGCCAGACTCATGGCGAGGGGCTCACGCTCACCCCGCTTGAGGTACATCTGAATCATGGCCTTGAGGGTACTGTGGAGTGCTTCGATATCCCGTGCGATGGGCATGGTGGCATTGCCGGGTGCGGCTTTGAAGCCCCCGATCTGCCGGGGCTTGGCGGCACCGTTCTGGGATTGCTCAGGCACTGTAACCAAGCCACCGCATTTGTTGCAGTTTCCTGCAACTCCGCGGTAGTCGTCTTGCGCTTCCAGGGTTTCGGCGCAATGTGGGCATTGAAATTGAAGCATAGGGCCTTTTTCCCGACAGGGACCCGTCATGGGTCACTATCCTAACCTGTTACATCCCTACAGGGTACGTGTGATCGGGGGTCTTCTGCAAGCCTGAGCACCCTCTTTGAGAGGCAACGGTTATGCGGTCTCGCATTTATCGAAATCAATCCGATACAATGGCGTTAACCGTTCAGGAGGATGGATCGTGGTCAATGCAGCTGAAATGGATACCGTAGAGAATCATTTTAAACCGGGTAACCGTTGTCTGGTCATCATTACAGGGCAACGTTTTCTGGTTGGAATACAAAGTGTCCAGGAGGATACGGTGCGTTTGAGTTATCCTGCGGCGGATTTTCCCGTGGCGGGTATGCTCCTGGAGATAGAGTTTCACGATGACCTGGGCTATGCCCGATTTGAGTCGGAGATTCTGGCTACCCCGGAAAATGTAGGGGATGGGCTCCTGATTCGTTTGCCCACGGAGTATTCGAGAACCACCCATCGCGGGGCCTGGCGTATTCCCACCGACTTTAATGTCATCCTGAAAAGTCACGTCCACCCGCGTCGTTATGAAGTGCCTGTCGTCAACCTCAGTGCGGGCGGTATGTTGCTCCAGACGAATGCAGATGCGGAATTGAATGATACGGTAGAATTGAAATTTCACCTCCCGGGCGAGGCCGCACCCCAGGAAATGCTGGGAACGATTGTTCATGTCCATCAGCCGGACAACAAAGCCGGGGGTGAGACTATGGTGGGGATTAACTTTATCAATCCCGAGCCTCAACACCGCAAGGCCCTCTCGCGTTATGTGTGGCGTCGTTTACGGGAGATTCACCCCGATGACCTGGGCTTTAAGGGCAAAGCACAGTTATAGCGCATTTTAAGAAATGCCCCTCGTCCCATGCTCCGCTTGGGAATGAGGGAAAGCCAGACGCAGATATAAGTCCCAGACCTACTCGGCTATAGCGTCGATCTCGATCTCGAAAAGCAGGTCATCGCGGCAGACTTCAGCAATGAGCGTCACCACAGGTAGCGCATCCAGCCCCAGCGCACTGCGCAACTTTTCAAACCGGGGCAGGTCATCGGCGTGCTTTACATACGCGATAGCACGGGTCGTATTGGCCCAGTCCATGTTACGCGATTTAAGGATGGCCTCCACCACTTCGAGGGTGCATCGAATCTGCCCGTCTATGTCGTCCTGGTGAATGGTTTTACCTTCGGGTTCGATACTGGCGGTACCGGAGATAAGAAGCTGGCGATAGTCTGTGAACTGAATTTCTGCGGCACGGCTGAAGGAACTACCGTAGTCCGTGGCAGGACATTGCAGGGGTGAGGGGACGGCCTGCATGGTCACCGCATCGCTCTTGGCCTTCAGTGCCAGGAGTCCACACATGATGGCTGAACCGCTGATGTTACAAGCACCGATTCCGGTGCTGGCTGGAACGAGTCCTTCGTAGACATGATGATCCCTGAAGAATTCGTCGCGTGCTTTATTGAATTCGTCGTACCAGCAAACAATGTCGCAATTGTAAAACCAGGTGCGAATGGTGTGTTCAAAACCCATATCCACTGCCTTGAGGGCACGTTCCATCTGGTTCAATGTGGCAATGGTTTGCTCGGGCCGGGTACGTGTGGGGATTCGACCGTTGAGTCCGCCCAGACGACACAGGGTAGCGTCGTCTGTTTCGACCAGAGAACCCGCCAGGTAGGTATTAATTTTTATGGGCGTGACTTTGGCGTCACACTCTGCCCAGATCTGGATACCGCCTGCCATGGGTGCATCGGCCTCTGCGATCCAGGTGATGGGCCAGGTCACGGGTCCGGTAACCTCTTCAACCGCAGCCACGCCTTCGTTCAGTGGCAGGCCCATGATGTCCATGGATACGATAGTCGCGCCTGTTTCTTGTACCGCGTTCATGGCACGTTCTGTAATCGATTGAATCGTATCGTTGTCACCGCAGGGCACAGTGATGAAGCGCGATCCACTACGCCCTCCCCGGGGAATGATGATTTGCGCGGCGCACTTGTCGGTATTGCTCATTACGTTTTGCTCTTTCATATCCAGGTCTGCGTCGTAGTTACACTTCATTGCTCTGCTTTCGTATCATTACAGGGACAGGACATATTCCACAAGATCGTTAACCTGTGCCTCGGTGAGGTCTGCGGTTTCACCGTGGAAATTACTTTCGTTGTGGGTGCTGATTAATTCTTTCATGGTCGCGGCACGACCATCGTGCAGGTACGGTGCCGTGCGCCAGATTTCAATCAAGGTCGGTGTGTCGAAACGTACTACTGGTTCCAGACGTGTATTGGTGCCCACCTTGTGGGTCTTCATATCGGTATAGAGCGGGGCCGGGTGACACTTGCTGCACTTGGCGGATTCAAAAACCTGCTTGCCACGCTGGGCTGCTGCGGAAAGTTCCCCGTCAACCAGACGCGGACTGGGCACGGCCTCCAGCGATTTAAGGTATTCATCCACGGATAGCGCATCTTCTTCCGTCGGTTGATTGAAAAGGATAAACCGGATGCCTGCACGCGTGGATACCATGGCGTTGTCACGCACTGCGGTCGCGGTTGTAGGGGGCGTATCGTAGGCATGCAACATGCTCTTCGTGTTTTTCGGATTGCCCATACCATCGTTGAGCACGTCCCAGTTCAATGCATCGACACGCGCATTACCGGGGTGACAACTGGCGCAGCTCTGCCATTGCTGAAAACACACCGCTCCATTATGGAAATACAGTTCGCCAGCGCGGGCTACCGTCATGGCAGGTTCATCGCCCAGGGAATGGCCCTGCACCTGAGACGAATCTTTTTTCGTCAGGTCAACTGACGCCAGGGTGCCACTGAAGTATTCTGCGGCGAAGACGCGGGAACCTATCGTGGCAAGACCACGGGGGCCTTTACCGGGCAGTTTGATGCGTTGCCGAAGTTCTACGAGAAAAGCAAGGTCGTTGGGCACGCTGTTTGCCGTGTCGGCTGCAACTGCAGCGTCCAGTTTTTCGTGCAGTTTGGCACGGTCAATAACACTGATTTCGTGGGTGCCTGAATGGGCCACGCAAAGCCATTGTCCGTCGTCGGTGCAGGTAACACCCCAGGGGTTCGCTGCACCGAGATCCACATCATCAAGCAAAAACGTATTCACCAGTTGCATTGTCGCCACATCAATCACACTCACAGCGTTGGTGTTAATCCAGCCCCGCTCCAGTTGGGTCGTGGGCAACTGGTACCGCGAGAGGATATGGGTGGCGTAGGCATAGCGACCGTCCGGGGAAACACACACATCGAGAAGGCTGCTGCTACCGTTAGTGAGTTCGACCTCGGCCACTTTCTTCTTCGTAGCGACATCAATGACATCCACATTCGCGGTGACGTAGTTGCCGTCAGCGCGACCTGTGGGGAGAAGATTGGCCACAAAGATGCGCGATCCGTCTGGCGTGATGGCCGCTGCAACGGGTTCACGACTCACAGGGACAGACGAGTTTTCACTTGCGCCTGTTAGGTCAATCGCCATAACCGCATCGTTAAACTGATTACAAACAAAGAGTGTCTTGCCGTCGGGTGTAATAACCGGACCCTTGGGCGTATGACCTGCCATGTAGGTCTTGGTGAGGGTGTTATCCTTCAGATTGATTACAACGACCTGACCCACGGGGCCACCGACGGTCACATAGAGCCGGGCACCGTCGGGCGATACGCACAGACCATTCACCTCGTCGGGCATGGGGATGGTGCTGGTGACGGAGTTTTTATCCGCATCAAAAACAGCGATTTCCCTCGCGGTAAATTCGGCGACATAGACCGTGTTCCCGTGGGTTGCCAGCGCCAGTGGCGAACGGTACGTTTCTGTTGCATGAGCGGATAACCCTACAATGCCCATCATCGCGATGAGGGCATAAAGCATCCCTTTGCTTATCTTGCTGTACTTCACACTTAATCCTCCCCTGAATATTGTTTTGTGTTGCTTATTCATAGATAGTCTTTGTTGAACTTGCTATAGGTTGTACGGCGCGAATGGGTTCCCACCATAAGGACTCCCAATAGGCGCGATCCGTTTCGTAGGGATTCAAGACACCGTCATCGGGAAAGTCGGCGGGCAGGATACCGTAGCGCCGCATTTCGCGAATATAGGCCTCAGTAGGTTGGAAACCGGGCATATCAAAACGCTTGATAGTTTCAAGACGCTGACTGGTTCTGGTGATGGCAGCGAGCAAGGTCTGGTAATCGCTATCGCTGGTGTCTATAAAAATTGCAGCACCCTTTTTGTCTTTGCATATACCCAGACCACCCGCTGCCTTCGCCAGAGGGGCCAGTATCTGTAATGATTTTTCCGGGCGACTGAGGTTATAGAGGATGTGCCGGGAATAACGCAGGCGCGGGTCGTTGTAATCCACAGCCCAGGGCGGCATATCCATATTATCCGACGGCGAATCGGGCAGGACTTTGCCTTCCCCATGACACGTCGCGCAGCGGTTTTTCAGTACCGCTTTCGCTGCTTCCATTTCAGGCCACTCGACGTCTTGGCGGTCTATGGTGTTTTCGGCGTACCCGCCTACCATGCCGGAGCCGAGTCCGGCGTAAGTGCCGGGATAGGGTGCCCCGGTTTCAATCCAGAGGCGGACCGTTTTCTTTTCGAGGTCCGTGGCTTGCACATCGTAATGCGCGCCATCGAGCATCTTTAGCAACTTACTGGCGGCACTGCCAAATGTGCGTGGCGCGTAGTTGCTCTTGGGCATGTTACGTCCATCGGAGAACTGGCGCAATGCACTCAACGTGAAATAACTGTGGGAGTAGAGGGGACCATGGTCGCCCGTAAGGATAACGTGCCCGGCCATAGGGCCACCCTGCTTGCCCGGGGTGTAGTCGTGACAGTCGGTGCAATGCTTGTCCAGGATGGGCTGAATGTCGCGCGGAAAATCAAATACATCGGGCACGTCCGTAATAGCTTCGATGATGCTGGGTTTGCGCGCCATGGCCTGGAGCGACGTCGCAGGGAGGATGGTGCGGGTGCGCTGTTCGTGACAGCCCACGCAGCTCATCGCTTCGCCGGGTTGTACCGTGAGGAAACTCTGCATGCGCTTGATGGCCAAATCGTTCTCGTCGAGGGCAACCAGAATCAGGCTGCGCAGGGCAGGCACTTCCATATAGGCTGAGCCGTCGGGTTCGACAGGAACGGTGCCCAGGACCCGTTCCAGGGTGAAGGTGCCCCCATAGCTAAGGGGTTCCATACCGCCTGTGTAGTTGATGGGTTTGGGCAGGGATTCGAGAACGAGGAGTTTTTTCACTTCGCCGGGTTCGACCCCCGCCATGTTTCGGCCTTCGTAGATATTAGCGAGGACGAGCTTGCCTGTGGACTCTTCGGGGCGACTGCGGGGAGCCAGAATCGCTTCCATGGACCGCGCCTGAATAGGCCGGGGTTCGTGACATTCGTAGCCTGCCTTGCGATCTTTTTTGTTGGTGATGTAAAGCAGCTTCGTTTCTCCATCACTGCTCAGGAGATAAATGCGGTTGTTGCGTGCGATGATGAAATGGTCCTCAGACACAGGATAGGGATCGCGAAAATCAGTACCGTTGTGAATCGGAATCGCTGAGTTCAGATCATCGGGTCCGGCCTTGGGATCCACGATGGTGGGAATGCCTGCATGTTCGCGCGCGCCATGACCGGGCGAGAAGATAGAGATAATCTTCCCGGTGCCGGGGATGGGCTTGGCGTCAATCATGAGGATGCCGGGTTCCATGTTGCCGTAGTAGGTCATTTGCCCACTGCCATCGGGGTTCATGGTCCAGAGATGGTGGTAGTGGACCTGGCTGCGGTCTACGTATTCCCAGCGTTGATAGAGGATGCGGCCATCGGGCAGGGGCCAGGGTGTGTTGTCGTGTTCGTTGTTGCTGGAGACCTGGCGGATGTTCGTGCCATCGCCATCGCAACGGTGCAATACCGCCACCTGGGTGAGCCAGCAGTTGACCCAGCGCTTGCAGCGACTGGACACAAACATGATGCCCCCATCGGGCAGGTAGGTGGGTTCAAAATCGTCATAATCGCCATCAGTCAATTGACGTAGATTCGTGCCGTCAATATCGATTTCGTAGAGGTGGTAGTGGGTGCCCGCGCCCTTACGCCAGGAAAAGAGAATCTTCTCACCACTGTAATGTACCTGGGGATCGCGGATACCCCCTTCAGGATCGTCAACGAGTGTAATGGTCTCTTCGGTGCGCAGGTTATACCGGAGAAGCCTGGCGCCGGATTCATAGGCAACGCGTTGGGGACCTTCGGCGTAGTAACTGAAGTTGGCGTACCAGTGACCATCTTTGCCGGGCTTGCGCAAAGCAAAAACTATGGACTCGGTATCGGCCAGGGGCAACAGGTCATCTGTGAGGCGTTGTTGTTCAGTAGGGGACGGGGCCCCCATGCTGACCAGAGGCATCAGCACAATCAAAATCGCGAGTACTGCTTTTCTTGAACCGTTCATGGGGCCTCCTCTCCAAGAGCGTTCCGGGTATCAAATAGTTTTCCGCCACTGAATATAGCGGCGCGATTGGCCAATTCAATGTCACGGCGTTCCTGGTATTTCGCTTCGCGTGCTTCATCAATGACCGAGGGTTTAAACCGGGCCATGTCCGCGCGCGGTCGCGTTTCCAATGTCGCGGCCCCTTCGCGAATTATGGCCAGGGCCTCTTCGTACCGTTCCGGTTTTTTCTTTTTAATCGGCTCCAGGCATGGACTCAATTCGGGTCGGTCAAAGCTGACTTGGGGGCCTTCATTGGTTCGGAAGTCGGCCAGCCTGGTAAAGGGCACCTTGGTCAGCGCACTCAGTCGTTGTATCTGCTCTTGGTCCAGAGGTGCGCGTCCACCGAGATTGTCGGGGAAGGCGCTGTCGTAGCGGGGATAATAGGGCGCATTCAGATCCACCCAGGTCACGATACGGTCCATGGATTCTTTATCCAGTTTCACGTCATGATGACCCGCGCGGAGAAGCTGCACCAGCTTGCTGGCACGGGCACCCCAGGACTGCGCTTCCTGAATGGTGGCGGGACCGGCACCGGGCACAGAAACCAGTCCCTTGCGCCAGAGTTCGTTGTAAGCGGTGTTGAAGGTCATGCTCCGGTCGCCACTGAGATTCAGGTCGCCCTGGGCATTGCCATAGTCGTGGCACCGGACGCAGTGCTGGTCCAGGACAGGCTGCACTTCGTCCAGGAAACAAAAGGGACGGGTCGGACCATACCAGGCCTGGAGCGGGTTAGGGGTGGATTGCACCGCCAGGGGCACCTTGCCCGCACCGTGATAAGCGGGGGCACTACGTCGATTGTCGTGACAGCCCATGCAGCCCTGGGTCTCGCCGGATTGCACCACCGTACCGCTGCGCATGGATTGGACCATCATGCCGTCCTTGTCCAACAGCTGGAAGTAGACAAAGATGTCGGAGGGCACCGCGAAGTACGCCGATCCATCTTCGTGGACGGGCACGGTACCGAGGATGCGCTTGTTGTTGAAGTCGTGCCAGTTCATGGCGGGTGCCGCCTGACCCTGACCGTTCCAGCCAGCGGAAGACCAGTAGCGTTTTTCCGGGGTTTCCACCACGCGCAGGGATTTCACCGTGCCGCGCTCGACCCCTTTCATGTGGGTACCGTTATACACATCGGCCACATAGAAATAACCGTCTTCATTTTCATAATTACGTTTTTCGGGCAGCGTGGCAGGACGTTCCCGCTTGGTCAGGGGCATGGCGTCGAAACAGCCCGCCCCTTCCGCATGAACCAGGATTTCGTTGCCGAAAATATCGAGAAGGTAGATCCCCATCTGTTCGCCCTGACCCGTCATGCGGGAAACAAGGAAGTAGGTATCATCCAGGGGATAGGGATCTTCGTATTTTATCTTGACCTTCTTGAAGGTGTCGAAGTCGCCCTTGCCAATCAAATTCACCGCGTCCTCCGGCCAGGTACGAATCACGGGTTCCTTACCGTCCATACCCAGACGACGGTCGATTATAGCCACGGCACCCCAGGGGCGGTCGTGGCAGGAGCCGAAGATACACAGGGTACGCTGTGTGCCGGGGATGGGCCGCGCATCAATGACGCCCCCGGGCGAGTTGGTGTTGTTGCCCCAATAAACCGCGTGGTTGGTCCCGTCGGGATTCACGGTCCAGAGGGCCTGGGCATCGCCGAAATTACGGTCCACGTATTCCCAGCGGTAGTAGAGGATACGCCCTTCGGGAGTCAGCGTGCCGTGCCCTTCAAATAGCGTGCTCTTCCCAATCTGATGAATGTTGGCTCCGTCGCCTTCCATGCGATAGAGGTTCGCCATGATGTGGCGATTGCACATGCAGAACTTGGGCTCGCGCGTGGATGAAAAAACCACGTCGCCATCGGGGAGATAGAGTGGGTCGAAATCGGAGACTGGTGAAGCGGTAGTTAATTGCGTCAGCTTTGAACCGTCTACATTCATTTCGTAGATGTGGTAGTCATCGGCCTTGTTCTTGCGCAGGGAGAAAATAATTTTCTGCCCGTCGAAGTGCATTTCGGGATCGCGCACGATGCCTTCCGGAACATCGATGAGAGTCTCGACTTTTCCGCCTTGGGCGAGGTCGATACGTTTCAGCGCCGCACCGCCTTCGAAACTGTTGGTGTTGATTTCGCCGTTTTGAAACAAGGTAGCTGTATTGTGGTGGTCGTTCTTGTATTGGGGGCGCACGACAAACAGTATGGGTTGCCCGCTGACCAATGGATTCGCAAGGAGGGCTTCGCGTTGAATTGCCCGTAGTTCCGGTATCAGTTCCGGTTGACGGTCCAGCTTCTTTTCGATTGTTGCAATGCGGTCCAGGTAGTCCTTGCCCCGGGTGTATTGGTCGGGGAAGCGTGCGGACAAATCCTGAATGGCCTGGGTCAACGCAAGGACATCGACGCGGTCGCCATCGACATCGGCTTCGACAACAACCTGTCCGGTGGCCGGCAAAAAAAACAGCGCAAGGGATAAGGACACCGTGATGCGTATCCCCCACATCATCCTGCTCATGTTGCTATGAATCACGAAAAAACTCCCCGCATAGCGACCAGTACCATGCTATCAATTTACCTATTTTTTTCACAGCTATCCCATAGGGCATTAAGAATTTGAGCTGGTCCATGGTGTATC
>CALAXS010000269.1 GCA_937895305.1 uncultured bacterium | reverse complement strand
GATTCCATGGTACTGATTCATGGCGGTATGGCTCAGAATGTCGGGCCCGTCCTTGAAATGGTGACCGAGAAGTATCTGCTGCGGAGCCAACCTGAATTTGAGGCGCGTCTTGCCATGCGTGCCATATTCGACGGTATCCTTGTCGCACTCAAAGAAGGTGACGTAAAGGCGCTGGCCCAACGAACCACGGAAAACTGGAATGGTCCCTTGAAAACCATTATCCCCTGGGTGACCAATCACTTCACGGAAAGCGTCATCGCCCGATGCCGTGCGCAATTGGGCGAGGACTTCTGGGGGTTCCTCATGCTGGGTGGCATGTCCGGCGGTGGGATGTGTCTGCTTGTGGCACCCGAACGCCGTGCAGCATTTCAGGAGGCGGTACAAAAAATCATGGCAGAATGTAAAGCCGAACTGGAAGACGCGCTGCCCTTCGCCATGGACCCGGTAATCTATAACTTCCGCATCAATGAAACAGGTACCTGTGGTAAATTGCAAACCGGGGCACAGGCCTTTATGCCGGCCCGGTATTATGCACTCCAGATGCCGCAACTTGCCCGCGAGCCTGAAGGGGTTAGCCTCCTGCGACAGACGGAGCTTGACCGATACACTGCACAATGTACTCAATTTGATGAGACCTTCTCCATACTCCGCACGTTGGTGGGTAACATGTTCAGTACCGGGGCAGCCAGTGTGCAGGCAGAGAAAAATGCCTGGGACAAAACAGCCCAAGCGATTAAAAAAGAAAATGGCTTCGACGCTATCCAGCATGAACAAATCCGTGAGGACCTCCGTAATAACCGTATCGGCCTGGCCCATAATCGATTGCCCGTGGACACTGATATTCGTGATGTCCAGGACAGCGATGTCATGTGCATGGGCAGTAACGCAACGCAACGCCAACTAGGTGAGGCCGCTCTTCGCGAAGGTCGCGTCGCAGTCATGAGTCTTGCTGCAGGCGTGGGCAGTCGCTGGACTTCCGGTGCCGGTGTAATAAAAGCGGTCAACCCCTTCATTGATCTTCAGGGGCAGCACCGCAGCTTCCTGGAACTTCATGTAGCCAAAACCCGGCGGGTGTCCCGTGAATACGGTGCTCATGCACCCCATATCGTGTCGACCAGTTTTCTCACCCATGCCCCCATTGAAAAGCACCTCGCCCTCCATAACAACTATGGCTACGACGGCCCGTTCTACCTCTCCCCCGGTCGTTCCATCGGCCAGCGTCTCATCCCCATGCAACGCGATCTGGTATTCCTGTGGGAAGAAATGCCCCAGGAAACGCTGGACGAACAAAAACAAAAAGTCCGCGAAGCGGTTCGGGGTGCGCTCATGGGCTGGGCCCACGCCAAAGGCGAAGGGGCGGACTATGAAGACAATATTCCTATCCAGCGCTTTAGCCCTCCCGGTCACTGGTACGAAGTTCCCAACCTGCTGCGGAATGGTGTCCTCGCAAAGCTGCTCAAAGAACAGCCCCGGGTGGAGACCCTCATGCTCCACAATATCGACACCCTCGGCGCGGACCTGCATCCCGACGCTATCGGTGCTCACCTCGAATCGAACAATGCATTGACCTTTGAAGTCGTGCCCCGCCGTATCTATGATCGGGGTGGTGGTCTTGCGCGGGTGAATGGGAAAGTTCGGCTTCTGGAAGGTCTGGCGCAACCCCGCGAAGAAGATGAACTCAAGTTGCGGTACTATAATTCCATGACCACCTGGATTCAGATCGATCCCCTGCTGAAAACATTTGGCTTGACCCGTCAGGATTTATTCGGTGACCCGAAAAAAATCGATGATGCGGTCCGTGCCATGGCACGGCGCATGCCCACCTATGTCACCATCAAGGATGTAAAGCTGCGCTGGGGGCATGGCCAGGAGGACATCTACCCGGTTGCGCAATTTGAAAAACTGTGGAGTGATATGACG
>CALAXS010000268.1 GCA_937895305.1 uncultured bacterium | reverse complement strand
TGAAAACAATTCCGTAGACCAATACTGGCGGGATGTCGGTACGCTGGATTCCTATTACGATACCAACATGGACCTTGTTTCTGTTGCACCCCAGTTTAATCTGTATGACAATGACTGGCCCCTGCGAACACGAAGTGCAAATCACCCCCCTGCCAAATTCGTATTTGCAGACATGGGAACCCGATGCGGTATGGCCCTGGATAGCATCATTTGTGGCGGTTCAATTCTCAGTGGAGGATTGGCCCAACGTTGTGTACTCGGTAGTCATATACGCATCAACAGCTTTAGCGAAGTGTACGACAGTATCCTTTTCGATGACGTAATTATAGGCCGTAATTGCCACATACGTAAGGCAATTATCGAAAAGCATGTGTCTATACCGGATGATACCACCATAGGCTACGACCTGGAGGCCGATGCAAAGCGGTTCCAGGTGACTGAAAATGGTGTCATTGTGGTTGATCGTTCCCCCCAATCCACCACACCAGCACCACTGGAGCAAACGCTGTCCTGATTTAAGGTATTCAGGAAAAATTCCAGCCTGTAGGGTTTTTCATGCTAAACTTCAGCCGTGGCAGATTCTATGGAGTATCAGTATGCGAAACTATGTAATTGTATTGGCGATGGTGTTGTGTTCTTTGGCCTCCGCGGTTCAATTCCCGGCAAAGGTAGACTTCCTCAACGAATTTTCTGGTAATGAGGAAGCCCTTACTGCCGCTATTCGTGAATTTGACCAAAAGGAACTGGCTTATTTGTCCAGTCTTCGGGGTACATTGAATGCTGCAAACGAGGAGCATGCCAAACAGTTAAAGGATGCACGTCTCCGTATAGAAGAGCTGAAAGATATTTATGAAACAGCCCTCATTCTATACCCCGAGAATGCCCGTCTCCATAATTTTCTGGGTGAGCTGGAGTACGATTACCGTAACCAAACAGCCGCTGCGCTCAAAGAGTGGAACAAGGCACTACAGCTTGATCCCAAATACAGTACTGTCTTTAACAACATGAGTCTGCACTATTTTCACATCGGAGATTATGAAAAAGGGTTGAAACTGTTGGATGAGGCTATTCGTCTGGATAAGAAACATCCAGACTATATGTACAATATGATTCAGATGTATCTCATTCACTGGAAGCACATCGGCGAAATTCGTGGCTGGAGCAACAAAAAAGTATTCCGTGAAGCCATGAAGATGTCCAAGAAGCTGACTGAGATGCAGCCCAATGATTTTCATATTCGCCAGGATTACGCGAATAATTTCTATTCGTCTGAGAGTATGGAAGTAGAAGTGAAATGGAAAGATGCCGCAGAAGCCTGGGCTATGGCCAGGGAACTCGCAAAATCACCCGAAGAGATTTTTTATACCTGGCTCAATGAAGCGCGTACCTGGATAAAAGATAAGAACACATCAGAAGCGGGGCGCTGTCTGAATGAAGCCCGCCAGATTCGTCCGGATAGCCCGGTAGTAAAAAGCCTGTCAGAGCAAATCGGTCAGGGCAATTAGGCATGGCATCAAGTACAAAGGGCTACACAATTCTGGGGCAGCCTGTACGCTATATCCCGATTCTCATTCTGGCACTCTGGGGACTCTACCTCTTCGCTTATCGCGGTATCCGCTTCTTTGAGGTGCCCTCTCGTTCCATGGAGCCTACGTTGCTGGTTGGTGATCGACTGGTGACTATGCGAGAAGAGCAGTATGCTCGCGGCGACATAATCGTCATCTGGGATGAGGACAATGCTGAATACCTTGTAAAGCGGATTACAGGTTTGCCCGGTGATGTGCTTATGGTGGGAGGCGGTGCACTTATGATCAACACCCACTATGCCTCAGAGCCGTACATTAAAGAACCCATGATCTACACTTTTCCCCATCCTGTTACAGTTGAGCCAGAATCGGTATTCGTCATGGGCGATAACCGGAACATGAGTGAAGACAGCAGTACCAATTTAAGGCCAATGCCGATGAAAGATAT
>CALAXS010000267.1 GCA_937895305.1 uncultured bacterium | reverse complement strand
ACATTGGGAGGAATAAATAAATTCCCTTAAATACAAATCACACCACTAGATTGCCACGTCGCTCGCTACGCTCACGCCTCACAATGACTGGGTACGTAGAGTCAAAGCGCATTTGATTAATACTCGCAGGCCTACAAAAACAGATAGCAATTAGACGATTGCTGTTATCCTTGTAACCGTTACGCTGTTGCGGTAATCCCACGCATGTGTTCCCAGGAGAAGATGCCGCTGCTGTGTCCGTCGCTCCAACTGATAGCGACTGCATAGTTGCCGAGGGGCTGAATGCCTTCCACTTTAATGTCCTCAGGCACGCTGCCTGGATCGAGGATGGCTTCGCTCGTGTATTCGTTGATACATAAAGCGCACTGGCAGGAGGTGCGCAGCGTCTTGTTGGGGATGGCGTTTACTTTGCCGTCGGGCCATTTGATCTGTACATGGCCGTCAATGGAAGTCACTTCGGGCTTGGGTTCTGCATCGATACGTCGCTTGCCGATTTCCCGGTGCAGATTTTCCGCCAGGGTGCTGAAGGCTTCGATGTCAGCACCGCTGCTCTTTTTCGATGCGTCCGATATGCCGGGCAAGATAGGGAGTTGCGCCAGAATATCCAGGCCGAAGCGATTCTTCAGCAGGTCTGAGCCTGTACCAAAGATGTGGTGCCTGGTCGAACACTGGTCGCACTCGAAGTAGGCCATGTTTTCCACCATACCGAGGACAGGCACATCGGTACTTTCAAACATGAGGATGCCCCGTGCCACGTCCACCAGCGAGAGGGCCTGGGGTGTGGTGACGATGATGGCACCGTCCAGCGCGGCCTGCTGCACCAGTGTTAACTGGATGTCGCCTGTGCCGGGGGGCATGTCGATAATGAGGTAATCCAGCTCGCCCCATTCGGTCTGGCGCAGGAGCTGCATGGTGTAGTTGGAGACCATGGGCCCACGCATGACCGCAGGCTTGTCGCCAATCATGTAGCCCAGAGACATGGTTTTGAGGCCATCAATTTCCAGAGGTTGAATCAGGTTATGGCGCATAAACACATCGGGCTGTTGCACATGAAATAAAGTCGGCAGCGACGGACCATAGAGATCGATGTCCAGGAGTCCAACCTTGTGGCCTTCGCGCTGAATGGCACGGGCCAGTTGAGCCGCGACAGTGGATTTACCCACACCGCCTTTGCAGGAGGATACGGCGATGACGGCCCCCACTTTTTTCAGCGTATCAATATCGTTACCTGTCTTGGGCTTGGGGGCCATGGCGGTCATGGTCACATCGACCGAGCCGACACCGTCGATAGCACCAACCAGTCGTTGTGCATCGCTGCGGAATGCTTCCTTTACCGGGCAGGCGGGTGTGGTCAGTTCCAGAGCGAAACTTACCGCTTCCCCATCGATTTTGAGGTTCTTCACAAAGCCCAGTGAAACTATGTCACGACCCAGGTCGGGATCCTGAATATTGCTGAGTGCTTCTAATACCTGTTCTTCTGAAACCATGTTAATCTTCCGGTGTCGGGTTGTGGTTGTGCTATGGGAACGTGCGAGAGCGATGCTTCATTCCCTGCGAACGGGTATTCTATCAATTCTGAGGGGGGGGAGTATAGCGGAAGCTGTAACCGGAAACTTGCAGCATCCTTTTGCATTGGCCTACGATGGGTGCATTCGGGGTGCAAACACTAACGGAGGGACGCTGTGAAACGCCCATTGCTCTGGGTAGCTTTGCCCTTCGTCCTTGGCCTTTTCCTGGCCGCCCGGGACTGCTGGCCCCCTTTCCCCTGGAGCATGCTGTCGTTTGTCGTCCCCCTTAGCATCCTGGTTTTTGGACGACGCTGGCCTTTTCAGGCCCAGGCCATGATTGCGTTGCTCTTTCTCGCCTGTGGCGGGCTGTGGTGGCAGGCGCACCAGCATGCTGTACCCGGTGACCCGCTGTACCACTATGCACAACAGCATGGTGATGCAGTGTTTGAATTGGAGGGGGTGGTGCGCCATGCACCACTCATCCTTTCGGACACCTCCTACGCGCCTCTGCTGGTGGATGTGGTACAGATACATACCAACGGGCGCGACTATGTTATCGAGGGTGGTGTTTTGGTGCGTTGGTCCAGCCCGACGGGTCCGGTGCATCCGGGGCAACGGGTACGATGGACCGCACCGTTGTCGTCGCGATTGGGCACCGTAAATTTCGGCGTGGGCGGTTATGAGGATTACTTGCATCGGCGCGCGATTTTCACCGAAGCGCGTATCCAGGGGGAAGCTTTGACCTTGCTCGCAGCGAATCGGTACTCACCTTTTTATTGGGCATCGCGTTTGCGTCATTGGGAGGCGGATGTACTGGCGGCTGCGATACCGGCACAGGCTTTGCCCTTTGTTCGTACCGTCTGGCTGGGCGATAACCATGCCATAGATATGGAGAACAAGGCGCCTTTCATAAAGAGTGGTATGGCCCACCTGTTGGCGGTGTCCGGTCTTCACTGCGGCATCATTTTTATGGCCCTGACGCTGGTGCTGGGTCCCATGCTGCGCTCATCGAAACAACGTTCCGTTATTATCCTTGTTGCCGTCCTGGTTTTTGCATTGGCTGCCGGGGCGCGAATCCCCAGCCTCCGCGCGGCGACCATGATTGCGCTGTACCTCTCTGCGGACTGGTTTAATCGCGAGCCTGATGCGCCGACGGCACTTAGCTTATCTGCGTTATTGTTTTTGCTCTATGAGCCTGTGCTGCTTTTCGACACTGGATTTCTATTGTCCTTCGGTAGTATCGCTTCCATCATGCTTTTCGCCGACGGTATTGGCGAGCGTTTAATCCGTTTGCCTTATGCGATTCGCCAGAGTCTTGGTGCCACACTGGGGGTGCAGTTGGTACCAATACCTGTAGCAGCCGCAGCGTTTCATACCTTACCGCTCATTGCACCCCTCTTAAATGTGATCGCCATCCCGCTCCTGTTCGTGGTGCTTATACTCACGCTGCTCACTGTACTGTCTGCCATCGTGTCGCCCGGTGTGGCCCTTCTTTTTGGTCATGGGCTTGCGCCTGTGGTATGGCTCATTCAATCTCTGGCCGCGTTGGGTGCCGCGGTACCCGGCGGACATCGCATTATAACCGCACCCTCTACGCTGGGTGTGTTGTTTTACGGGCTGACCCTGGTGCTCTTTTATTGGACGTTGCATAAAAACAATTCGCGTAAGTACAGAGCACTTGCTACGGTCCTGTTTCTTGGCGTGACGCTGGTTCTGTGGCGGCCTGCACCTGTGGGGGTCGGGGTCGATTTTCTGGATGTGGGCCACGGCGACGCGTCGGTAGTGCGTTGTCCTGACGGCACCACGTTGCTCATCGATGGCGGTGTCGCCTCGGCCTATGCGGATATGGGCGCGTCGGTGGTGGTGCCCTATCTGTGCAATCAGGGGATCACGTATCTGGATTATGTAGTTGCTACCCATCCCGATGCTGACCACATGGGGGGCCTGGTTTCGGTGGTGGAGACGTTGGGGGTAGGTGAGGCCATTCTTGGGCCTTATCCGCAGGAGGACGACCCGGATGAAATCGCTTTCCTTGCCGCCTGCACATCACGCGGTGTGCCAGTGCGACGATTGGCGCAGGGCGAGGGCCTCACTATCGAAGGGGCCACGGCACAGGTGCTTCATCCACCAGCCGACTGGTCACAGGCGAAGAAGGTAAACGATGCGTCGCTGGTACTCCGTGTGGCATGGCCCGGATTTTCTGTGTTGTTCAGTGGCGACATCGAGGCCATCGGCGAGTATCGATTGGCGCAAGGGGACTGCGCAGCGCAAATACTCAAAGTGCCCCACCATGGTTCACGGACGTCCAGCACCGAAACATTGCTCGATGCGGTAGCGCCGCAGGTTGCTGTAGTGTCGGCTATTGAGCGCAACCGTTTTATCCCCATGCGCCCCGAAGTGCAAGAACGCTACGACGCGCGGGATATTGCGGTGTGGCGTACCGACCATCATGGCGCGATACGTTTACGGGCGACGGCGAATTCGGTTACGGTCGAGAGTGCGCGTCAACAATGCGGCTGGTTGGTGGGGGAGGGGCCGGGGGGGGAGTAAACGCTGCGCCCCAGTACAGGAAGTCTCGCCTCCCCGGCCTTGTTCCTCGTTCCCATGCTCCGCGTGGGAATGCTTAGCACTCCCATATCCAATTGGGATGGTCCCTATCTGGATAGACTGCGAGAGATTAAAGAGTTTATGGATGGTCAAGAGGAGTAGGGTTCTCACTTAATGTGCTGACACAATGTCCGCAGGAGCGGACCGTATGCATTCCCACGCGGAGCATGGGAACGAGAAGGAGGGGGTGGGTGGTATTGCGTTTAAACCCTGACTGGTCGGCTGGGATACCGTTGGGGGGATTCCCAGTCGAGCTGAGAATGACAGGAGGGGATACTCCCCTCTTCCCCCTTTGCGTTCTTCGCGGCTTTGCGTGAGAAACTCCCCTACTTGGCCGCCCCTGACGATTTTGTTCGTTGCGGAGGGACAGGTCGCACGGGACGTTTCAAGGTGGGTTCATTTTTGGTGTCCGGGTTTCCTTTAACGATGGGTTTGTCCGCTTTATCCGGGTCCGGGCGTAAGGGTGCCACAGGCCGTGTTGGAGAAAGTACCCCTGGTCGTGGTGATGTGGGGCGTGTTCCCTTGTTTGGGGATGTAATCGTGGGCTTGTTGGTGCCTGGTTTTTGGGTCCTGGATTTTGGCAGGGCTTTGAGTACTGGCGGTGCCGCTTTTGGGGGCCAATCGGTGATGGTGGCTGCGTATCGTTGCGTATCAAAATCCTGGCGTAACACTTCCGTATAGATGTTTTGCAATGCGGGTTCCCGACGTACACGACGTTGCCAATAACGAATCCAGTTGCGGGTATGGGCATCGGTCGACAGCGCGAGATTTCGCTTGTGCCATATCCAGAAGCGATGGGGATATTGGGCAAAGTGTTGCGTCAGTTCCAGGTGGGGTCCCTGCCAGGCTGGCGCACCCCCCTGTACCGCTTCCCACCAGGGCAGAATGCGCGAAAAGAAGGAGGTGTCTTCCATGAGTCCCCCCAGTTGCTGCTGCAAGGCACGGGCCAATTCGGGGTGTTGGGAAATCTGATTGAAAACATCGTTGATGGTGAGGTCTTCTGCTGCATCCGGTAACTTCGTTATGCGTTCCAGCGATTGTTGCGGCTGGGCCTTGACCAGATTCAAGCCCTTCGACAGGGCCTGGTCCATGGCGCTGAAACTCCATTCCAGGTTCTGTAGCGTGTCGACCTTGGTCCGCAATTCAGGATTGCGATTGAGCTCATCATAGAATTGGTCGTAGAGAGTCTGGGCCAGTACATCCCCCATGATGGCCTCGTCAAAGGCAGCATTCAGTGCATGGGTTTCCGACACGATGTTTACATCCCACCAGGACCGCTCTTTTTCTGCGACTTCAGGATGGGCATGGAGCCAGGCCAGGTAGCCCGCGTGGTGGGTCTGTAGTTCTTCATCCGAAATCAGATATGCGTGTGCAGCTTCCACCCGTTTTACCGTACCTGGATGCAGCTTAGTGGGAGGTTCAACGGCAGGCTCCGCTGCCAGAATGAGGAGGGCTATGCCCAGGGCAATCACGAGAGTCCCAATTCCGCAGCGAGGTCCAGCACGGTAAATCGATTACGGAGATAGCGTGCGCGACCTTTGGCATGATGAAACACTTCTGCGGGGGCATAGAGTTCTTCTGCCGTCACCGGGCCACCACAGGCCGCGATACAATCCGAGACTTTTTGCGGTGGCCGAAAATCGGTTTCAAGGTCTTTGCGGATGTCAGAAAGTCTGTTTTTGAAGAGGGTGATTTCATGGCGTAAACCGTCGGCATCCAGTTGTTTTTCCAGCCATTGCGGCCAGACCTCCGCGCCTACCTTATCGCCCCAATCCTCAAAGACCCATTCCTTGATTTGTGCTTCCGTGGGCTGGGCTGCAATGCAAGCTTCCACATCAATGTCATCGGGTTTTAGCGCAAGGATTTTTTCCCAAAGACCCAGGGTATAGATGGTGGCGACACCCACCTGTGCACCATGGAGATCGTTGGGGATGCCTTCCAGCGCATGCTTCATGTCAATAAAGTGGGAGATGAGGTGTTCACCCCCCGAGGCTGGAGCGGAGGAACCGGCAATGACCATACCGAAGCCAGATGTGAGGAGGGCTTCCATAGCGATACCGATGGCTGCGGGGTTTCCCGCACCGATAGCCCCGGCGTTTTCAAAGATGCGATCCTGTACATCGCCCACGAGTTTTCGGGGTCGGTCGGTAAAAAAAACGTCACGCAGATGGTGGGATACCTGCCAGTCTGTGTTGGACGAGCACTTGGAAAGAAAGTCGGCGACCCCTGCGGCGACCATGCGCTGCGGGGCTGTGGAGACGACCTCGGGATCGGCAAAGACACCCAGTGCCGGGATACAGGTCTGGGTGCGTTTCAGACCACGTACCTTGAGGGCCACAATGCCAGAGGTGTAGCCATTCATGGAAGCTGCGGTGGGGAAAAGGACACAGGGAATTTTATTGAGGGTGCCTGCCTGTTTCGCCAGGTCTGACAAGGTACCGGCACCCAGGCCGATAACGGCATCCATACCGGCTGCTGCTTCACTCACCTTGTTGGCTTCCGTGTCGGTGGCTTCGAATATTTCTGCCGGGTAAGAAAACTCAGTGATGGTGATGTTTTTGCTTTCCAGGGCCGGGACCAGGACGTGGGCCCCCGCGGTGCGGGTGTTTTCATCAAGGACCAGCAGTACCCGCTGTACGCCTCGCTCTGACAAAAATGTGGCGAGCCGCGATGCTGCTTCGGGGCCTACATAACAGGCTTTTACGGGGAGTTCTTCCAACAGGGCTGCTGGTGCTTCATAGATGGTGGCTGTATCCGTGGCCAATGGGATTCCCTTACTTCGATTCGATGTCGTACTGCTTCAGCTTCCGCCAGAGGGTGTTACGTCCGATTCCCAGCCGTCGTGCTGCTTCTGCCCGATTGTACTTGGATTGGCGCAGCGTGTCGAGTATATGCTCCCGCTCTACTTCCATTAATGTCTTGGGAGGCTGGGGATGGGTTCCGGTTGATGGGGTGCTGGTTGCTTGGGCTGCTGCTCTGGATACCATAATGGCAGCCTCACCCGGCACCAGTGGCAGGAGAATATATCCCCAAACCCCGTGTTCCATGGCTTGCATGGTTTCGGGCAACGCGGAAGCAGTGCTTAGCAGGAGTACAGGTCCCTGATTGACAAGGGCCAGGGCGGATTCCGGTTCATCAACAATATAAATCGCCCCGCGTAGCGGCAGCTCCACCACCGCATGCCCCGCAAAAGTAAGCATAGTTCGCAGGGTAAGGTGGAGGGTATCGTCTTCTATGTGCAACTGAACCTGTGCCATAGGATGAGGCTACACCCTTATGCCGAAAATGTCTACCATTTTGGGTGTTGATAGGTGTAAATAGTTTATACTGTGCGATTATCGAAGTCTCAAACAGAATGGAAGTTTTACCTGACAGGTTTGACTAAAATGACTGTCTGTGTTTTTTTATCGCGAGGTCTTAATTTTGCTCGTCTTTGCGAGAAGCGCAGTGACGCGGGTAATTGACATCAGAAAGGAACTCGTTCCCAAGCTCTGCTTGGTAACGCATACGCCGGAGCTCTGCTCCGGAAAACGGGCGTATTCGACTGGTAATACTACGCTTTCGGTCCCGATGTGGGCTAAGCATGCTGACGCGGAGATTCCCGTCTGCACGGGAATGACAAGAAAATAATGACGACCTATAAAACAGAAGCCCCCTGGACGGGGGCACGCGAGATTCTGGTGTTGGCAGGACCCATTGTAATCGGGTCCATGTCCTATACCGTCATGGAATTTACCGATAAATTCATGGTGGCTAAATTGGGGACGGAGCCGCTGGCGGCTATCGGGAATGCGGCCATGTGGTCCTATACCTTCACCGCATTGCTCATGGGCGTGGCCAGTTGTGTGAGCACTTTCGTGTCGCAGGCATTGGGTAAAGACGAAAAAGACAAGTGTGCTTCCTACACCTGGCAGGGCATCCATCTTGTCTGGCCGACTCTGGTGTTGTGTCTGGTGTTGTATCTGGCATCCGGCCCTATTTTTCGCGCCATGGGCCATGGCGAGGCTGTAACGGCGTTGGAGACCCAATACTTTAATATTCGGCTTTTAGGCTATCCCGCCATGATTTGGGCTTCGGCTCTGGCCGCTTTTTTCATGTCTATAGGCCGACCCAATATCCCCATGTATATAGCCATTTTTGCCAATGGCCTGAATATTATACTGGATTATGTACTGATATTTGGCTCCTGGGGTGCACCGAAACTGGGTATCATGGGCGCTGCGATAGCTACGGATATCGCCCAATGGACCCAGGTTGGTCTCCTGCACGGGCTGTTTATGCTCGGCATATTTCACCGTGCTTATCAGACCCGCAGTACCTGGCAGGTACACCTGCATCGATTGAAAGAGCTGTGGCGTGTCGGCTTTCCCGGTGGTCTGGCCATGTTCCTGGATGTGGCGATATGGGCCGTATTTACGGGTATTGTCATCGGCTCCTTTGGCGATGTGGCCCTGGCAGCCCACACCATCACCATAAGCTTCCTGCACATATCTTTTATGGTGGCCATGGCCATGAATCAGGCCATTGCGCCCATTGTTGGAAATTGGATTGGTCGCGGTGACCCTGATCGCGCAGAGGCGCGAACCTATACCGCAATGAAAATGACCATCGCTTATATGACCGGAATCGGACTCTTCTTCGCCTTTAGTGGCGGCTGGCTCATAGAGCATGTGTTTTCCGATGACCCTGCCGTTATCCAGTTAGGCCATCGGCTGCTTATTCTATGCGCTATATTCCAAAGCTTTGATGCTATATTGATTGTGACGGTGGGGGCACTGCGGGGTGCAGGGGATACGAAGTGGATTCTCTGGATTACCGCGTTTGCAGGTTATGTGTGCTTCCTGCCTGTCGCCCTCGTCTATACCTTCGTCTTTGGTGGTGGCCCCTACGAAGCCTGGGTAATTGCCACGGTTTATGTCATCGGTTTGAGCGGGGCGATTCTCCTGCGTTTCCGTGGTGGCTACTGGCGCAAGATAGAAATTTTTCAGGCGGAAGCAGTGGTTCCGGTGCCCTGAACCCGCTTAATGCCAGAAAATTGCTTCAAGAGCCCGTTTTTTGCTAAAATCTCCTGATTCTAAATTCACAGGGGTTTAGGTCCGTAAGGACACAGCTCGGGTGCCTGGTATGTTGCCGGGTAGGCTGCAAACCCCAACGATTAACCCGATCAGGAGATTTTACTATGGCAATCGCAACTATGCGAGACCTGCTGGAAGCCGGGATTCATTTCGGCCACCAGACCCGTCGTTGGCATCCCAAAATGAAGCCCTATATCTTTGGGCAGCGTAACGGGATCTACATCATTGATTTAAAGTTCACCATGCGCCAGTTGTATAGCGCCTATGGGCTTGTGCGTGAAACGGTCTCCAAGGGCGGCACAGTTCTCTTCGTAGGTACGAAGAAACAGGCCCAGGAACCCGTGCAGCGTGAAGCAGAGCGTTGTGGCCAGTACTACGTAACCAACCGTTGGTTGGGTGGTATGCTGACCAATTTCCAGACGGTGCGCCAGAGCATCGGCGAGCTGAACAAGCTGCAGGAAATGGAAACGAACGGCAAGATTGAACTGTATAGCAAAAAAGAAGCTATCATGTTCCGCAAGCGTCGCGCGAAACTGGAAAAGAACCTTACAGGTATCCAGAATATGCCGGGTCAGCCCAGCATCATGTTCGTGGTCGATGCCAAGCGTGAGGCAATCGCAATCCATGAAGGGCAGCGTTT
>CALAXS010000266.1 GCA_937895305.1 uncultured bacterium | reverse complement strand
CCGGTCATGGATTTTGTGGAACTTACCGGGGGCATATTGTCACCAAAGGTGAGTTTGAGGGCGCAGGTTTCACCAGCATCATTGAGCTGGGTGCTGGTACCATGGGCGTTGAAATAATCTACGTCTTCCGGGTTGATTTTGGCCTGGCTAAGCGCTGCTTTCATAGCCATGGACGTTGCCGTACCGTCTTCGCGTGGTGCTGCGATGTGGTATGCATCGCAGGACTCGCCGAGGGTGAGGAGTTCGCCCAGGATTTCTGCACCGCGTGCCTTGGCGTGTTCTTCGGATTCGAGAACGACCATCCCCGCGCCTTCTCCCATAACAAAGCCGTCCCGGTCTAAATCGAAGGGACGACTTGCGGCGGCGGGATCGTCGTTGCGGGTGCTAAGTGCACGCATGGCACTAAAGCTGCCAAGACCGAAGGGGATGAGTGTGGATTCCGTGCCACCAGCGAGCATGACATCTGCTTTGCCGAGGCGGATAAGATCTGCGGCATCACCAATACAGTGGGTGCCGGATGCACATGCAGAAACAATAGCTTTATTGGGCCCCTGAAAACCGTGGATGATACCGATATAGCCTGCCGGAGCATTGACGATACCGGTGGGTATCATGAGTGGAGAAATGCGACGTGCACTGGTTTCATGCAATTTGACGGAGTTTTCATAAATGGTCTGAATACCCGCGATACCGGAGCCGAGAATGACGCCACAACGATAGGGGTCCTCTTTGTTCAAGTCGATTCCTGACTGTTCAATAGCCTGATTCGAAGCTTCCACCGCAAGGACGGTACAACGGCTGTGTCTGCGTTGTTCTTTTGGGTCCATGTTGTGAGGCGAGACTTCACCTGCGGCACCACCAATCCAGGTAGTCATTTTGTTTTCTTCGTGATTGAGATCCGTAAGTTGTGTAATACCAGACACGCCGTTCTTGATGTTGTCCCAGAAGGTTTTTAAATCGTTGCCGACGGGTGAAACAACACCCATACCTGTAATGACGATTTTGTTAGCCATAAGTTTTAATATCCTTTAGGTATCGAACCGTGTTGCCTGGTGTTGTATATGAAAAAAGCGTACCGAACTCACCGTATAGGTTTGTAAGGTACGCATAGTATATATATTGAAGCGATGGGTTCAAACCCTCGTCGCGAATCAGCTCTTAGAGCTTGCCTTTAATATATTCAATCGCGTCGGATACGGTCTCAATTGAGTTCGCATCGTCGTCGATATCGATGTCATATTCTTCTTCGAGGGCCATGAGCAGCTCGGTAATGTCGAGTGAATCTGCGCCGAGGTCTTCGATAAACTTGGCACCGTCTACAATCTCTTCCGCACTGCGGTCAAGACGTTCAGCGATGATCTCTTTAATCTTGGATTCAATATTCTCTTTGTCAGCCATTAGCATACACCTCCTTTTCTGGGGATTATTTACATCGAGACACACTTCATGCGTTCGATGTCTAACAGTATACCATTAAGCGACAAAGGGTTTCAAGATGATGCTTTGTACGATTTGGTATATGTTGCGCTAAGTGTATTAGAATGCAGGACCTAGG
Organism: uncultured bacterium; assembly: GCA_937895305.1. Taxonomy (GTDB): domain Bacteria; phylum Hydrogenedentota; class Hydrogenedentia; order Hydrogenedentales; family JAEUWI01; genus CALAXS01. Next base: position 5,305 of record CALAXS010000266.1, on the reverse strand, counting down.
TCAACAAGTCGATACGCCCGAAAACAGGATTGGATATTTTAACGATGCGCATGGTTTTTACAGGGATTTTAAGCTTGATCGCAGGTGCGGGTCTGGTGGGCTGTGGTAGTGAAACCACGGCAGATGGTGAGGGTGGCGTTGCAGGAAAAACGGATTATATTACCATCGGAACGGGTGGTGTGACAGGGGTCTATTATCCTGTGGGCGGGAATCTGGCGGCCTTGTTGAATGCGGATACGGCAGAACATGGCATTCAGGCATCGGTAGAGTCCACCGGGGGCTCGGTGTATAACATTAATGCGGTACTCAGTGGTGATCTGGATTTTGGAATTTGCCAGGCGGACCGACAGTATCAGGCGGTGAAGGGACTTAAGGAATGGGAAAGCGTGGGTGCGCAGGACAAGCTGCGTGCAGTATTTTCGTTGTATACGGAGACGGTAACCTTGGCGGGAGCGGATGATGCGGGTATCAAGACGTTGGCGGACTTGAAGGGGAAGGCGGTCAATATAGGCAATCCGGGATCGGGCACGCGCGAAAATGCGCTGGATGTCTTGAAGGCTGCCGGGTTGGATGCAGAGTCGGACATTCGCAGTCAGGGCATCAAGTCTTCTGAATCTCCAAAGCTTTTGCAGGATGGTCGTATTGATGCCTTCTTTTTTACAAGCGGGCATCCAGCGGGGGTGTTCATGCAGGTCACGACAAATCTGCGCAAAGTGTGGCTAATCCCCATTGAAGATGTTGACGGGTTACTGGATTCGGCACCCTATTATTTAAAGACAACTATACCGGTGGCCTATTATCCGAATGCATTGAATACGGAAGACATCCCCAGTATTGGAATGAAAACCACGCTGGTGACTTCGGTGGACACACCGGAAGAGACGGTATATCGGATGGTGAAGGCGGTGGTGGAAGGCTTTGAAACGATTAAGGGAATGCACGATGCGTTGAAGGATTTGACCAGGGAAGATTTGGTGGATGGCCATAGTGCCCCCTTTCATCCTGGTGCAGAACGCTATTTTAAGGAAGCAGGACTCCTGTAGGACATTAATATTTCTCGTCATTGCGAACCGAGTGGAGCGAGGTGTGGCAATGACGTGCTTTTATGCGTCAATGCTGATGAAGATATTGTTTAGAGTAATGTAGCGCCGAAAGGATTGATATGAGTCGTGAACAGTTGGATGCGATTGTAGAAGCGTTACGTGCACAAGCTAAATTGGTACCTGATGAATTGCATGCACTGCGTACTTTCTATGAGACTATTTCGGAAGCGCGTCCCATACCTGCGGGTGTGCTCGTGGAACCGGTGGATGTCGCAGGAATTCCAGGTGCGTGGTATAGGCCGAAGGGTGTGGAGACGAAGCGAACGGTATTGTATTTTCATGGTGGTGGCTATGTTATCGGGTCGCTGAAAACGCATGCACCGTTGATGGGGCAACTGGCCTTATCTGCCAGGGCAAATGTATTGGGTGTGGAGTATCGACTGGCACCGGAGCATCCGCATCCGGCAGCGATTGAGGATGCCCGAAAGGCGTTCGACTGGCTAATGGCATCGGGGTGTGCTATCGGGGATATTGCTATAGCAGGTGATTCTGCCGGAGGCGGGTTAACCCTGGCGTTGCTGGTTCAGTTGCGGGATGATGGTGTTGCCTTACCCAAGGCGGGTGTTTGTTTCTCGCCGTGGACGGATATGGCGTGTACCGGGGATTCTCTGGTAGATCGCGTAGCACTGGATCCCTACGTTGATCTTCCTGGATTGGAAGGCATGGCCCAGATGTTTATCGGTGATGGGAGCGCACAGGACCCCTTGGCCTCGCCCATGTATGCAGATCTGACGGGATTGCCACCGTTGTTGATTCAAGTGGGTACTGCTGAGATATTACTGGATGATGCGACCCGTGTTGCAGCCTGTGCGCAGGTTGCGGGTGTGGATGTGACGTTGGAGATCTGGGACGACATGTTTCATGTTTGGCAGATCTTTTCTGAAATCCTGGATGAGGCCATGGAGGCCATGGAAAAGGCCGGGCGTTTTATTCAAAAGCACACGGCCCTGGATGAAGCAGGGAAAGCCTAGCTTTGTCAGATCAATCGTTTGATATGGAAGAGGATGAAGCCGCACGGGAGCTGCTGGAGGAGGTGGAGTATGGTGGACGGCATGCGGGTATGGCGCGATGGTTGAAACCCTTGGTGGCAGGGGCGTGGTCTTTGTTTCACCTCATACTCCCCTCCCCCATTCTGGGTACCTGGCTGGCACTGGACACGGTCTATGTGCGCGCCATTCATTTGTCCTTCGCAATCTGCCTCGTCTTCCTGAGTTATCCAGCACTAAAGAAGCCTCGCATGAAGAAGCTGGGGGTCTGGATCGAAACGAAGTGGCCGAGGTTCCATGGCATACTGGGGATAGTATTGGGCTTTCTGGGGGAAAAGAAGCGCATACCCCTTATTGATTTAATGCTGGCGGGTTTAGCGGCTTTTGCTGCCGGGTATTATGCTCTGGATTACATGGGCATCGCTACGCGGCCAGGCATACCGCTACAGCGGGACATTGTACTGGGGGTAACACTCATCGTTTTGCTTTTGGAAGCTGCGCGTCGGGCCCTTGGTCCAGCCCTACCTATCGTGGCCATTGTATTCATTGGCTATGCCACTTATGCGGAGCAGGCACCGACCCTGCTCGCTTTCAAAGCGGTCTCCCTGAACAAGTTGGTGAACCAGCTTTCCTTGAGCACCGAAGGTATTTATGGGGTGCCCTTGTATGTTTCAGCATCAACGGTATTTCTCTTTGTGTTGTTTGGGGCTATGCTGGAACGCACAGGCGGTGGCGCGTATTTTGTGAAGCTTGCATTTTCCTTGCTGGGTACGTTTCGGGGTGGTCCTGCAAAGGCAGCGGTACTGGCCAGTGGCCTGACGGGGATGATCTCCGGGTCGAGTATTGCCAATGTGGTCACGACAGGTACGTTTACCATTCCCCTGATGAAGCGGGCGGGCTATCCTGCGACGAAGGCGGGTGCCATAGAGGTGGCAGCGAGTACCAATGGACAGTTAATGCCACCGATTATGGGAGCCGCGGCGTTTATTATTGCCGAGTATTGTTCTCTGAGTTATTTTGAGGTGGTCCGGGCTGCCTTTATCCCGGCCATTATTTCCTATCTGGCACTCATCTATATTACGCACCTGGAAGCCATGAAGCTGGACTTAAAGGGGATGAAGCGTGTTGATTTGCCCCCGCTTGGTGAGACCTTCCGCAGTGGAATTCATTATCTGATTCCATTGTTCTTCTTGCTATATTTGCTGGTCGTCAAACAATACTCGCCGGAACTCTCGGCATTCTGGTCTATCCTGGTGCTGGGTGTGACGGTGACGATCCATGAGTGTGTATTGTCTACCCTTGCCGGAAAGGGACTGGGCAGGGCTTTACGACATAGCGGGCAGTTGATGGGGAGTAGTCTGGTCATGGGCGGTCGTACCATGATGACCATCGGGGTAGCGGTAGCGGCTGCGGGGATCATTGTAGGCATAGTCAATCTGGGCTTCGGGCAACGCATCACAGCGGTGGTGGATTATTTTGCCAATGGTAATATTTATGCCATCTTGATGATGACGGCGATAGCTTCGCTAATTTTGGGGATGGGGCTGCCGACGACGGCGAACTATATTGTGATGGCTTCGTTGACTGCAACAGTAATAATCAATCTTTCTAGCGATGCAGGCATTGTTGTTCCGCTGATTGCGGCCCATTTATTTTGCTTTTATTTTGGTATTTTGGCGGATGACACACCGCCTGTGGGATTGGCCGCGTATGCGGCAAGTGCCATATCGAAAGCGGATCCCATACGTACCGGGTTGCAAGGATTTACCTACGACCTGCGCACGGCTATCCTGCCGTTTATGTTTTTCTTTAATACGGATTTATTGTTGTGGGGGGTGACGGCCTGGTGGGAAATTGCCGCTATATTTGTAACGGGCTTATTGGGGATGTTGGCCTTTGCTTCATTGACCCAGGGCTGGCTGTTGGTGAAGACCCGAAAGTATGAGGCGGTGTTGTTGTTGGTGAGCACGTTATTCTTGTTACAGCCCTTAATCCTGTACCGTTTGTTTCCCATGGATGCCCTGATGGCGTTGGAAAACAAATGGATTTGGCGGTGCTTTGGCATGAGCCTCTATGGGCTGGTGATTATTTTGCAGTGGAGTCGGCGGCCCCGGTCCACTGAGGTACGGACTTAACCGCGGGCGCGTAGTGCCTGGATTGCGATGATGAAGGGTATGGCTGCGATAATCCACCATTTCCATTCGATCAGGAAATTTATAATATCAACTGTTGAGATGTCCATGTTGTTGTACCTTTCTCCAGGGTTCAGGGGCCTTCACCGAATCAGTACGGTGAGCGATAGAGTATCGCAACGACGATAGAAATTAAACCCAGCGTAAGACCGGCGAAACAGCGCTTTCGAAATTCCGGGGGATCTTTCTTCTTTGCCAGCCCGCCCACAGCGTAGCTTGTGGCAAAAAGCCCGACCAATACGATGATATAGGAAAGCCAGGGCTGGAAGAACCGGAAGCCTGTACTCAATGCAATGGGCGTCACAGCAAGGCTGGCGACTATGCCCAGTGTCAAAGAGGTTACCCAGGTAGGCGTAGCCAGTGCGCAACTCCCGGTCAGTGCTTCGTTTTTCAGTTCCCCTTTCGCAGAAATTTTTGAGCGCAATTCGGAAGTGTAGTCAGGGACGAGATCGTCTGGATCATCTTCTTTAAGGTTGGTATCGGAGGGGGCGTCTGTTTTTTCTACCGGGACTGCAGCACTGGGGATCTTGTCTGTTGCGACATGATCTGCAATATCGTCGAGCCCTTCCATGAGATCGGAAAAGCTGGTTGCTGCTGCATCGGATTTTGATTCGGAGAATTTTAGTGGTATGGGATGTTGCGCGGTCGCATGGGGTTGCGGTGTCACGTGCAAAACGAGGGTAGGTGCATTTTCATCATGGTTTTGCATGGATGCGATTTCGGTGGCGTGTGATTTCGCACAGCTCGGGCATGCACCACGTCCCGAGGGCAACGCCATACGGTGTTCAGGGCAAACACCACGGCCACAGTATTGGCACCCTTTTCCGCATTGCCCGCATACTTTGGTACCGCATTCTATACAGGCACTTACAGCTGCCCGTTCTTTACAAACTACACAATCCATTGAGAATCCGCCTGCTCATTACTTGGTAACTTTACCACAGGATGGCTCGTTTTTGAAAGGATACGAGGCCACAGGCTAGTATTAACCCTAACTAACTGAGGGAGATAGCCCATGACCGCC
>CALAXS010000265.1 GCA_937895305.1 uncultured bacterium | reverse complement strand
CAGCGGTTTTCTTCCACCCGAATATCAAGGGGTAAAGTTCAGGAATCAGGGCGACCCCGTCCTCGATATATCCAATCCCAAAGGGATTGACAAGAAACTTCGGCGACGCATGCTCGATGCCATAGCAGAGATTAACGAACGAAGTTTTAAAGCAACGGGCGACCCCGATATTCAAACCCGCATCACCAACTACGAGATGGCCTATGGGATGCAGATGTCCGTGCCCGAACTGACTGACCTGTCCAACGAACCCGAGAGCACCTTTAAACTGTACGGGAATGACGCACGAAAACCAGGCACCTACGCGTATAACTGCCTTATGGCGCGACGTCTCGCGGAGCGGGACGTACGCTTCATCCAGCTTTTCCATCAGGGCTGGGACCACCACGGGAATCTACCTGTTCAACTCCCCAAGCTCTGCAGGCATACCGATAGAGCCAGTGCAGCACTGGTGCTTGACCTGAAGCAACGCGGTATGCTCGACGATACCCTCGTGGTCTGGGGGGGTGAATTTGGACGTACAATCTACTGCCAGGGTGAGTTCACGGAGAAGACCTATGGTCGTGATCACCATCCCTCCTGCTTCACCATGTGGCTTGCTGGTGGAGGTATCAAGCCCGGGCTAAGCTATGGCGCCACCGACGACTATAGCGTCAATGTATCCGAGAACCCCGTCCATGTCCACGACCTCCACGCCACCCTTCTCCACCTCATGGGCATCGACCACGAACGCCTTACCTATCCATACCAGGGCCGCGACTTTCGCTTGACCGACATCCACGGCAACATTGTTCACGACATCATCTAAACGATTTCTTATTACCCAGGACTTGTATAAATCCATCCCCGGTTACCACCACCAGTTCACTTGCCCCGTCCCCATTCAAATCTGCAGCAATGGGTTTGTTGACACTACCCCCCAATGATTTTTCCCAAAGCACCTTTGGCTTATTTTTTCCGTTCCTGATAGCAATTAAATCCCCATGGCTGGTGCCCACGACAAATTCATTCTTTCCATTCCCATCCACATCCAGACTGATGACATCACTGCCCGCGCCACCCAAATCATAGTCCCAAAGGACCGTGCCATCAGCCACTGACACGCACCCCAGTGTCCCGTTTTGTCGCGGCACACCCATGCGCCATGAACCATCAGTGTGGGGGAGAAAACCTTCCATGGCACATCGGTTCTCACCAGTCACTGGTAGCTTGTACCACTTGGCAGTAGCATCCATTTCCATGACACCTTGAAAATAGTGCCCGGAACTCAAACATACCAACGGCCCACCTTCTTGCTGTTTTAGCAAAGCGGGTAAGGTGTAGAGTCCCTGGCTTGGCTGATTAAATATTTTTGGCGGATGCAATGGCCCCAGTAGCAGTTCACCGTCCTTACCCGATGCGATGCAATAGTAATCCGGGTTGGTGAATATGAGATCTTCAGTACCATCCCTATCATAATCCCACACCGAGGCATGGTTTACACTGGGTCCAAAATATCGTTCCGCCTCCATCTCTCCCTTTTCCCAGACGACACTGCCGTCCTTGCCACTGATGACCATGCTGCGCACAACAGGTGTTCCCACCCACACATACAAATCCAGCGTACTTTCGCCAGTGAAATACCCTGTGCGAATATAGGCCTGTCGTGGTTGTGGTAGGCCACTGTGTTCCGTAGCAGGAATTTCAACGGACCATAAAAACGATTCATCCTGTCCCGCTTTATGGGCTATCAGCTTGGGCAACTGATCCGGGCCCACTTCCAGTGTGATAATTTCCTTCAACCCATCATCATCCAAATCTGCTATGGCAGGGACACAACTGGATCTATGCGCCGTAAGTTCTTTCAGCGTACCTGCGTCAAGGGATAACAAAGTTGCAGCAGAATTACGATAGGCAATCAATTCAAGCCCAGGAGCAGGATGACAATCCGCTGCCAGTAATTCCGGCATAGCCGTCCCTATACTCATCGGAACAGGAATGGGGGAGTGCTTGGGGGTGGTTGGCGAAGGTGGTGCAACGGGTTTGGGCGATGTAGTACGCCAGGATCCATTTACTTGCTCAATCAGCACCTTCTTTTCGCCCGTACTCTTTGCTGTAACTTCCAGGCCAGCACCACCAACAATAAAGTCATCGCTTTCCCATAAGCTATGAACCTCACCTGTTGTCACTGCGAACAATGCAGCACCTTCCAACACACTCAGATTGGGGTCACCCGATTTGTTCGCCAGGATATACATCCCAGGCTTATCCTGCACGGGAACCATACGAACAGCGGTATATGCAGGAATGCGATACGATAATTCGCCCGTCACCGCGTCATAGATCCGCACCAGCCAAGCCTGTTCCTCCTCCGAATTGAACATGGATACCACAACCTCCATATCCCCATCACCATCCACATCTCCATAGGGCGGTGCAGGCCAATTGCTCTTCACCTTTCCCGTCGTAACACTCTCTCCCCAGCCATAATGCCATGCCTGCGTCAGCTTTCCATCCAGATTCAGTAATACCTCATGGTGCTGCGAAAAGTTGGCTATACAAAGAAAGTCTTCCCGCGTGTCCCCGTTTAAATCGACAAACTCTACCAACCCATAGCTTCGTACATTGCCGGGGGATACATCCCACCCTACAAAATCCTTTACCCCACCTGTGTCACTATCCAGCAACCACATACGACTATGTGTTTCCACGACAATTTCCTGCTTCCCATCCCCATCCATATCCGTCTGAAGTATGCCGGGGAAGCAGGTATACGCATCAAAGTCATAGCGCCATCGTTGCGCGGGTGCTTCATCTTCAACATCAAAATCGAATAAGCTAATAAATCCAAAGCCTTCGTCAGGCGGGTATCCCATCATCACCACTACAATTTCTTCAGATTCCGACTCCGGACGGTATTGCCCCACATAACAATTCCAGCTATACGACACCGGCTCAACGTCATGACGCCATACAACTTCCCCCTTGGACAAACTCACCAGAATGACCGCACCATAGGGCTCCGCAGCACGGCCAGCTGTCAGTAGCAGTTCCATCTGGCCATCCCCGTTGAGATCTCCAGCACGCAATAACGATGTGAAATTTATACCCGTAGGGTGAAGGTCCCAAAGCAGGCTGCCCGCTTCGTTGTAGCACTGTAATGCGCCATTCACGAGGCATACCCCCAGACGATTCCCATCATCATCCACGACTTCCGTTACAGATGGATAGGAACGCCCCAGGTCATACTGCGCCAATACCGAGGGAGCATTTGCCATATTCCCGGCAAGCGCCTGATGCCCGGTCAGCTGTCCATTCTGACGTAATTCTGGCCAGTCCCCGGTTTGAGCACCAAGGAGTATGGATATGAGGAAACAAAAAATCATGACTTTAGGACCTGTAGAAGTATGAAAAGAGACTCCATACTGGATTAATTAAAGAATCGATTCAAATTTACTTTAATTTCTGATGAATAAATTCATATACAGATTGTAATACCCCTATAAAACGATAGAGATACAAAGTGGAAAA
>CALAXS010000264.1 GCA_937895305.1 uncultured bacterium | reverse complement strand
ACTCGCACCCAGTATAGAGAAAATTAGCAACAGGGTGATGGCGAATATAAGAGCGACCCCATCGCATGATTGTTTGTTTTGTGTTTGGATTTTACGAAGCATCATGTTAGTTCACCTGTATGGCAATCACGGCCTGGCGTGAAATTTGTTCCCAGGTACGCACCGGGTCTTGCAGGGTCACGCTGATGCGGAGTGCATCGGGCATGGTCTTTTTCGCCCAGTTGAGCCGCCATTCTGCACCATCTTTGTACTCAATGGATAAGGCCAGCACACCCTCTGCAACAAGGGTGGTACCGTTGGCTTCGCCGCTCAGTGCTTTGGATTCACGCACCAGTTGGCGTTGCTCCTCCGTACGGTCAATGCGATAGGTCACCAGATTTCGTTCGGTCTTACCCGTAGTCATGTCCTGGATTTGAACCGGGAGCTGGATAGAATCGTCGTCGAGTTGAATCAATTCGTAGGTCTTAACTTTTTCTTCGGCATTCACACCCACGATACCCTGCTGGGTAAGGCGTGAGGAGAGGATGTGGCTACAATCTTCGCGCACACTATCGATAATTTGTGTAGCACGCACGTTCAGTTCCATCTGGGTCCGGGTCGTGTTCCATTCGCTGGATACCCATATAAACATGCGGGTGCCCAGCGTGGTGACCACGCCCATGACGGCAATAACGGTTAACAGTTCTATGAGGCTGAATCCGGCCTGTGAACGTTTATGCTTCATGCCGTAGCCTCCTCTGAGGTCGTTTCGACTGTAGCATCATCACTTTCCGTCGTTTCCTCTTCTTCCTTTACTGTAGGGGCTACAGGCTCGGGGACGCGACTGGCCTGAAGGGCTGAACTAAGGGCCAGCACATCTTCCCGGCCAGATTCAGTCCAATGGATCACAATGGTGACTTCAACGTAATTGGCATCAGAAGGACGATTGCTGAATGCGGTCCAGCGAAAATCATCATACTCGTTGACCTGTCTATCCCGTGCGTCAGTTTCCAGGGGCAGGGTTGAGGGCGTATCAAAATTATTTCCGGCTGCGGGGTCATCTTCGCCCAGACGAATGGCAAGGGTGCCATCGGTTTCGTTGGTCTCCCAGAGGAAATCCTGTGGATTATTCAAGATGGTATTCAGCTGGCCTTCAGCCAGCGTAGCTGCGATGCTTCGGTTTTTTCCGGCCTGGGCTAGGCCAAGGCTGCCACTGTACAACGATACAAAAATTGAAATAGCCACGCCGAGCACAGCCACTGCGACCACCACTTCCATCAAGGTA
>CALAXS010000263.1 GCA_937895305.1 uncultured bacterium | reverse complement strand
GCTATGAATAATGATCCATCTGCGTAAATCACACCACTAGATTGCCGCGCCTCGTGTTACTCGGCTCGCAATGACGGGTGAGGTAAAGACCTAGTGATAACTACATGATAAAATTGTTTAATGGAAGACCAAACGGTTAGTGCTTTAATCATGATTGGGACAATCATTCGTATAGGTTCCATTGTAGCATTCTCAGGGCCGGAGCGACAGATAGCTTGCGCAAATCATGGTTCACACCGTAAACTGCCCTGAACGACGCTATTTACCTTCGCTGAAAAGGAACGTATACCATGACCGCTTTGATGACTGCACTCATTACCCTGACCCTGGGGGTTGGTAACGGCCTGTGGCTGGACGCATACGAATTGAAGCAACCTGTGACCGTAGCGGAAACTGGCGAGTATACCCCCTGGGTCTGGCTACCCGCAGGAGAATCGGGAGAAATTAGTGTGGGCGATACGACCCTCAAGTTCAGCGCGAAAAAGGCCCCCAAAGACCAGCCCTATGCCTGGGTCAAAGGTGAAGCACTCACCCTCGAAGCGGGGGAGCAGACAATCAAGGAAGAGGGTGCAATTTTATCGGTCTACCTCGCGGCCGATGCCAAGGCTGACCCCGCAACCCTCCAAGCCTTTCATCGTGTCCAACCCGGGCCGGAGGCCGTCCACGACCGCCGTGCCCATACCGCACGTCATACCAATACCGTCTTTACCATGCCCCACTACGAGAGCAAAGCGGCATGGGAAGACTTCGCAACGGGCCTCCGTCGCAGGATACTCGTCGCTACCGGACTTTACCCCATGCCCGAGCGTACCCCGCTGAATGCCAAGGTCTTCGACAAGATTGAGCACGAAGACTACACCGTAGAGAAAGCCTACTTCGAGGCTTTCCCCGGTTTTTATGTCACAGGCAATCTCTACAGACCTGTGGGTAAAGCGGGTCCCCACCCCGGCGTAATCGCGCCCCATGGACACTGGGCCGATGGTCGTCTGGAAGATGGCGAACGGGGTTCTGTACCCGCGCGCGGTATCACTCTGGCGCGTATGGGCATGGTCGTCTTCATGTACGACATGATTGGCTACAATGACAGTATGCAGTTTGAGCATCGCTGGGGCGGCAATGCGGAAAAGCTCTATGGCATCCATCCTTTTAGCATGCAGCTCTGGTCTGCCATACGCGCCCTCGATTTTCTGGAGACCCTGCCTGAAGTGGACAAAGACCGTCTCGCCTGTACCGGGGCCTCCGGGGGGGGGACCCAGACCTTCGCGGTGTCTGCCGTGGACGAGCGCGTGAAAGTCGCTGCACCTGTCAACATGATTTCCTCCACCATGCAGGGGGGCTGCCTCTGCGAGAACGCGCCCATCATCCGCTTTGAGAATTCCAATATGGAGATTGGTGCCCTCATGGCACCCCGTCCCTTGCTCATGGTTTCCGCCACAGGCGACTGGACCCGCGAAACGCCCCGCGTGGAATATCCGGCCATCCGCAGCATCTATGAACTCTACGGTGCGGAAAAGAATATCGAAAGTGTGCAGATGGACGCGCCGCACAATTACAACAAAGACAGCCGCGAAGCCATGTACCGTTTCTTCGGCAAGCATCTGCTGGGTGGAGACTGGAGCGAATATACCGAACCGGACTATGCTCTGGAGTCGATCGAGGCATTGCGTGTTTTCCCGGACAATACATTGCCCGAGGGTAGCAAAACCGCCGATGAAATTATTGCAGGACGTATTGCAGAACGTGAAGCCACGGCTAAAGCAAACCCGGCCACAGACGATGAACTGCGCGCGGTCCTGGCGGATGCGCTGGGCGTAGGGGTGCCCGGGGTGAATGACTTGCGCTCGGAGCGTACAGGGATTTCCGAGTTGGGCGACCTGCGGGTGGAGCACTGGATTATTGGACGGGCCACTGTGGGCGACGCTGTTCCTGCCATCCTCTATCGCGCTACAGACTGGGATGCCCAGGACGCTGTTATCCTGGTGGCAGAAGAAGGGAAGTCGGCCTTTGTTACAGACAAGGGCCCTGATGACCGTGTAAATAAATATATTGCTGACGGTAAAGCGGTCCTGTGTATTGACCTTTTCCTGTCCGGGGAACACCACGCCACAGGTAAGAAAACCCATCGCTATAAAGAGGGTGGCTTTATGGACACCTTCCAGCCCACCGACTTCGCGAATCGCGTGCAGGACATCTTGACCGCCGCCAGCTTTCTCAAGGCCCGTCGCGACATGACCGGGCATATCAGTTTGGACGGCTATGATACCCGTGCTGTTGAAGCGACCTTCGCCGCAGCGGTGGACAGTAGTTTGCACTTGAATGCTCAAGTTAGTGCCGACGAAATGGCCGGACTGGACTGGGAAGACGACTACTACAGCCCCAGCCTTGCCAGTCTCGGCACCTTTGATAAGGTCATTGCCCTTGCCCGCTAACGATTCCATACTGCATATCACGGACATCCACTTCTGGGAAGTGGTGTGTAATCCCTTTAAGCTGATGAACAAACGTTTCCTCGGCAACGCCAACGTGATCTATAAACGGCGCCACGAGTTTCAACAGGAACAGGCTGATGCCTTTGCCGATGTCGCGCTGGAAACCGGGATAAAGACGGTGCTCCTGGGGGGTGACTTTACATCCACCGCTACCGAAGGTGAATTTGAACGCGCAGCGCGATGGGTGCAGCGCATGAGTGACCACGGTCTGGACATACACCTTGTGCCGGGTAACCATGATGTCTATACCTTCGAGAGTGTGCGCAAGAAACGTTTCGAGCAATACCTGGGCCCATGGATGCCAAGGGAAGCGTATCCCTGTCGCGCCACCTTGCCCGGGGGGACTCCGCTGATTTTGGTGCCCACCGTGTGCCCCAACTATATTGCGTCCTCCGGCATCATCACCGACGACGAAGCGGCCCAGACCCGTGCCCTGCTCAAGGCCATGCCCGAGGGGCAACCTGTTATTGTTATGGGGCACTACCCGGTACTGCACAAGACCTACAGCTACGACTCGACGCCCAATCGCCAGCTCCATAATGCCGATGCGCTGCGCAAAGCCCTCGGCGAATCCGGGCGCAAGATACTTTACCTCGCCGGACACGTCCACCGTTTCAGCTACGTGCAGGACCCCGACTATCCCAAGCTCCAACACGCCACCACCAACGCCTTTTTTCTCCAGCGTCATGGCGAAACAGAGCGTGGTGGCTTCAGCGAAATTCAGTGTGGGGGGGAAGGCTTCGAGATCTTTGCGCATCGATGTGGCGCAGGGTGGGAGAGGGAAGTGCTGGCGTTGAGATAGGTACTTGGACGAATTCATTTTTCAAGATAAAGTGAAGTTTGTCCGCATTGGTGTCAACGATAAATGGGTGATTACCGTATGTATTACTGCAAGACCTGAATCCTATACACCATTGCCACTTTACTTATGTTGCCCAACAGAAAACCTGCAAACCTTGTCATTCCTGCGAAGGCAGGAATCTCCATGTCAGCATGCTTAACCAATGTCGGGACTGCGGCCGTAGAATTCCCAGTCGAAGGCACTTGTTTTCCGGAGCAGAGCTCCGGTGTATGCATTCCCAAGCAGAGCTTGGGAACGAGCATAACGTTTCGAACGAACTTTTGGAGGTCCTATGACACAGGAGAACGAATCATCGACGTTCCGGATTTGGACAATGTTTTTTGTGGGAACTGCGTTCCTTAGCGGTATTGCACTTCTAGTGGTGTGATTTACGCAGATGGATCATTATTCATAGCAATTCTTGCTCGCC
>CALAXS010000262.1 GCA_937895305.1 uncultured bacterium | reverse complement strand
GCATCAATGTCAGCAGCTTCCAGACAATCCGGAAAGCATTCATCTGTGATAGCAGAAAATCCCAAAACCTTCAAGCCACAATGAACCGCCACGATCACCTCCGGAACCGTACTCATACCCACCGCATCTGCGCCCAGGGTTCGCATCATGCGATACTCCGCCTTCGTCTCAAGACATGGTCCGGGACAGGCCAAATAGACCCCTCTCTGGACCTTAATACCCTTTTCAAGTGAAATAGTTTCAACCAAATCCAATAAAGATGCGCTATAGGGTTCTGACATATCCGGGAATCGGGGTCCCAGGCTATCGTCGTTCGGGCCTATGAGAGGATTATCCCCGATAAAATTAATATGATCCGATATGAGCATCAGGTCCCCGGCCTTATACTGGGGATTGAGTCCGCCTGCTGCATTAGAGACGATGAGGGTATGGATTCCCAGGGCTTTGGCCACACGCACGGGAAAGCAAACTTGTTGCAAGCTATAGCCTTCGTAATAATGGAAACGGCCTGACATGGCTACGACCAGCTTACCCGCCAGATGGCCAATAACGAGATCGCCAGCATGGGTATCCACGGTCGATGTAGGAAAGTGCGGTATATCTTCATAGGCTATGGTAGTGGCGTCTGCAATTTGATCCACCAGACTACCCAGACCGGTACCCAGCACGACACCAATTTCAGGCACAGCCGGGGTAATGGCACGAATCGCGCTAACCGCTTCTTCTATACAGGTTTTTAAATCATCCATGAACAAATCGCTCCAAAGTCACCGGAATACTATGCATCCACTGAAAATCGGGATAGCACAGCAGTTACGGGACACTGTTTTATAGACAAGGTTTTTTCACGTGAAGTTTCACCTTGTAAAAGAATTATATTACGCTTTGCGATACCCAAAGTCTTCGCTATAAATGTTATCAATGCTTTATTGGCTGCACCATCTACGGGTGGAGCGGTTAGTGCAATACGAATTCGACCATCCACTTCGCCACGGATTTCGTTTCGGGATGACTTCGGCTGAACACGAACACGTACTAAAACCTCCTCCTCCCGCTCCTCAATGGCCATCATGACACCGTGTCCACCCACTGCCCCATGGCCTGAAACCGTGCCTGACGTTTATCCAGTGTCCAGGTACCTGCGTCGCATTCTTTGAGAAACGCGGCAATTTCGGTGCTTACGGAAGCAGCCGCAGTATCGGGATCCCGATGGGCACCCCCATTGGGCTCTGTGAGGATGGTATCAATCACCCCAAGTTCCATGAGATCCGGTGCCGTAACCCGCAGGGCGGATGCCGCTACAGACTTCTGCTCCGCATCGCGCCACAAGATTTCTGCACACCGTTCTGGCGGACAAATCATATACACAGCATACTCAAACATGGCAATCCGGTCACCCACCGCTATGGCCAGTGCACCGCCACTACCGCCTTCACTCAATACGACCGACAGGATGGGCGTCTTCAGTTGGGAGCAGACCAGTAAATTCTGGGCGATGGCCAGGCCTTGGCCATGCTCTTCCGCTTCAATGCCGGGGTGGGCTGCAGGAGTATCTACAAATGTGATGATGGGGAGTTGAAACCGTTCTGCCAGGCGGAAAATACGCAGGGCTTTTCGGTAGCCTTCAGGATGAGGCATCCCCCAATTGCGGAGTACCTTCTCATCCGTATCCACCCCCTTCTGCTGTCCTGCAATAAAGACGGTACGTCCCTGGAATCGGGCTATACCACAGACCATGGCCGGGTCATCGCCCAGAGAACGATCACCATGCAGCTCTATGAAATCCTCGAAGATACGCCCTGTGAAATCCAGCATACGGGGTCGTTGTGGATGGCGCGCCAGTTGCACCCGTTCCCAAGGCGAAATGTTGCCAAACACCTCGGCACGTTCCTGGGCCAGTTGTTCAAGTAGCTTCGAGCGCTCTTCATCAGAATTCGCCTTCTCTACCGAAGCTTCCAGCTCAAAAAGCGGCTTCTCAAAGGGTAGAATGTGTTCCGCCACAGCATTTCCTCTCCAGACACGGGGGGACTATCCCACACCCTGCACGACACTATAGCACGACGCAGCCCATTGTATCACTTCAAATTGTATGGTGAAGGCCAACTTTTGACCATTTTCCCCCAAAAACAAGAAAAACCCCGCCATTCTAGTAGATGCCGGGGTGCTTCCTGAAAAAATTTAAGTGTTACGCTGTCTCTAAGATTTCGCCGAAGTATTCCGCGTAACATTCTGAATGCCAGAACTCTTCATCGAGTTCGACTGCATCACCAAATCGCAACTCCATATCAGAAATATCTTCGTTGCATAATGTGCACTGATTCATTTTCTTTCACCTACCTTTCATAAAAAAATTAGTGTGCTTGTGCCTGCACTCTGGCCAGCTTGTACCACAAGTCAGGATGCAAGTCAAGCTTTTTTTTTATAAAAGTTTAAATAATAATGTAAGTAAAAACCACAATGCGGCTACAGGGTGATATAAGCCCAATAAATACAGGGGATAAGCGACGCTCAATAAGTAAATGTATACTTATTTACAGAGTAAAAATATATTTTTTCGTGTTAAGTATAGGTTACTTTTCGATCTGCTAAAATGAAAATTTTCCAAAAACAGCACAATGGTCAGATGGGTATTTTCCAGCTTCATTAAAAAGTACCGTTTCGCAATGCAAAGGGGTCACCGGGCCTCGAAAAAGGATCCAGTCAATACGTCGATCCAGGCTTTCCTCGGGTCCTGTAAAGCCACTCCAGGTATTGTTGGGGCCCACCTTTTTCGCAGCATGATCCCAGCTATCCTTCAGTCCACCCTCGGTTGCCGCGATCCAGGGTGCGCTCTTCCCGCCCAGAGCATTGAAGTCGCCCGTGAGGAAAACGGGGGTGTTTTCGGGTAATGCAGCGATTCGTTTGGCGATGAGGTGGGCACTTTCCTTACGGGCTTCTTTACCTTGATGGTCTAGGTGAGTGTTGAAATGGTAGAAATACTGTTTTTCCCGCCAGTTATAGAACTTTACCCAACTGGTTATCCGTGTCAAGGAGGTGTCCCAGGACTTTGACCCGGGCTCTTCGGGGGTCTCTGAGTTCCAGAAGTGACCGGATTCCACGGGTATCAGCTCCTTGTGCCTATAGAGAATGGCCGTCATCTCGCCAGTGCCATTGCGTTCACGGCCCACCCCGATCCATTTATAGACGTTGAGTTCTTTTGAAATGTATTCCGCTTGAAAATCGAGGCATTCCTGTACGCCAATGATGTCCGGGTCGTAAGCCTCAACGGACCGTACCAGCATTTCCCGCCGCTTCGGCCAGGCGTTTTCGCCGTCCTGGGCCGTGCCATAACGCACATTGTAGGACATGACCTTCAGCTCTACTTCGGCAAAGACCTGTGGCGTAAATGCAATGAGGGCGGCGATGATGAGGAGTAGGTACGCATTTCGGTGGGGGTGGTTTATAGTTTTCATGTTTAAAAGGATGCCAATGCTGCAGGGTTGCTGTCAATACCGTTGGATTTATTTATCAATGATGATAAATGGATAGGTACCCAGTCGTGCCATGGTGCGTGGGAAACAGTCTTCCAGAAATGCGATGAAACGGAGGAGCAATTTTCCAGTCCAGTGATTGGGGACAAAGGCATTGCTGAAGGGTAGGCCTACGGCCTGGCAACAACGGAATTGCAGGGTGAATGGGTCGTCCTGGAAGGTATGCTTGAACCAGCTGTAGGGGTGAGGGTTGAAGTAAAGCGGCGGATGCATTGGCGATGAATTGACTTGCTCCCCTGAGTCCCCCGCCTCGTCAGTGCCCAATACACGCTTACGAAAGAAGGTGCGCCACAGCCAACGCATGCCAGGTATTTTAGGCAGTATTACCCGTGGGTTTAGATGAATCCCCAGGCGATCCATAAAACTCCGGGGCCAGCTATAGATGATGATGAGTCGCCCGCCGGGCTTGAGGATGCGGTAGAGTTCGCGTATGGCTTTGGCTTGCTCGTCAGCTGGCACGTGATAGAGTACATGGGCGCAGAGGATGCAATCGACAGCCTCATCTGCAAAGGGGATTTGGGTGACGTCTATCTGGGCGCAGATAGCATGGTTGCCCAAGGCTTCTTTGGCGAGGGGTAAGGGTGCAAAAGCGATATCAGCGCATAAGCGGTGACGGTAATTTTTGGAAAATTTTCGATAGGCATCATAGACTTGAGGACCACAGCCCGCATCCATGAAAATGTCTCCAGATGGGGGGATGATTTTTTCCATGCGTTGGGCAAACCTGTGTGAATAGGCTTCCATAACTGGACGGGTATCGACAAAGTCACTGGTGTCATTGAAGTCGCCCGCTGCATTCTTTTCCCAGCCATAGCTGTCATAGAAGTTCTGGACTGTTTTCTTTTCGTTTCGCATGGCCCCACATATCAGCTAGTGGTGTGATTTACGCAGATGGATCATTATTCATAGCAATTTTTGCTCGCC
>CALAXS010000261.1 GCA_937895305.1 uncultured bacterium | reverse complement strand
ATTTCAGTCGCTAACAGTTTTATTCTGCTATCTGATGTAGTACGATGCGGTACACATCTATAGCCTGACTCCCCGGAATTTCCAGCGCACTCAGACGTAAAGTGCCCTTGCCTTCAGCCAGCTGAATTCGCCCAAGGGTCATGGGCCTGAAGTCTTTCATGAAGGATTCTGTGCCGCGATCAGCCCGGTCATGCTCCTCGCCGTAGAGCGGCGAATCATGGGCCTCATCGACCGTTGCCGCCACTTGAGCATCCCCCAGCGTCAGGGCAATCTTCGACCCCACAGCATCCTCGGGACAAGTGTAATAGACCACCGCTTCATACAACCCCGCCTTGCCCACATCTACGTTCCAGGTAATCACATCTTCCGTGCGCGTCCAATGGGTAAAAAACGAGCAATTGGGTGCGCGGTTACTTCGCTGGATTTCACCCGACTCAATACCGTCACGGGCAGGCAAGTCGGTAAACGAAGTCGGTCCACGGCCCACGCTGAAGGGACGCGGCCCATCGGCAACCCCTATCGCTACGGACTCGTGTATCGCTTTGACTGCTGCCGTCATCTTTTCCGCGATTTCCGGGTGTTCCATGTTAACATTTTTACGTTGTCCAGGATCGGCCTTCAGGTCATAGAGGCGTTTCCCCTGATCGAGAATAAAGTTCTGGTCACGGGCACTGATGGTGCCTGTATTCTGAAAGGAGAAAATATAGCGTTCGTCCCACTGCGCATCAGTACCCTGTAATAAGGGCACCAGACTCCGTCCATCGATGGGCTTGGTACCCAAGGGCTTCGTGCCCGTCATCTCCGCCAGCGTAGGCAGAAAATCGATAGCCCCTGCAATGGTTTCAATTTGCGTTTGCCCCGCAATCTTGCCCGGCCACTTGATGAAGCAGGGTACCCGTACACCACCCTCATCCACCGTTCCCTTTTTACCCCGCATATCATTGTTCCACCGCCAGCTATTGGGACCATTATCGCTAAAATAAATGACGATGGTGTCTTCCTCCAAGTCCAGCTCGGCTAACTTTTCCAGCACACGTCCCACGTTCCAGTCGATGTTCTCCACCATAGCGAGGGCCGCACGGGTTTTATCAATCTCCTCTTTCTCGGGATCACGATGCTTCATCTTCGGATCCACGCCATCAAATTTCGCGTAAAATTTATCGGGTACCTGAAACGGCGAGTGGGGGGTATTATACGCCAGGTAACAGAAGAAGGGCTGCCCCTTATTGTCCTCTATAAAGTCCAGACCATGATTCGTTAAATCATCAATGATAAAGCCCTTACCGCGAACTTCCTCGCCATTATGATCCATGGGCGTATCAAAATACGTGCCCCAGTGCCCATGGGTGAAACCATAAAACTCGTCAAAGCCCCGTGCATTGGGGTGGTACTGGTCCTGGGTGCCATTGTGCCACTTCCCAAACATCCCTGTGGCATAACCCGCTGCATTCAACATCTCTGCCAACGTCGATTCATCCGTGTTCATCCGCTCCTCACCTCGAGACACCCCCCGCACCCCCGTCCGCGGATGATAGCGCCCCGTCAGCATCTCTGCACGGGTGGGTGCGCAGACGGGCTGCACATAGAAGCGACTGAACATAGCGCCGTCTTTGGCCAGTGAATCAATGCGCGGTGTGGCCAGGTTCGTATTGCCATGGACACTCAGGTCGCCCCAGCCCTGGTCATCGGTCAGGATCATCACGATGTTTGGTGGCGCAGCCCAGGTCACCGTTGCAACACACACCAACAGCACCACACCAAACCCACGGACAAAAGAATCCCACATTAGATAAATACTCCCAAAGGTAGTCTTCGCATCACAGAAAGGATGCGCCTAATTGCCCCGACCCGGCGCAGGGTCAAAGAATTCCCCCTTCGCTTCTACACCAGCAAACGCCGCTGCTTCTGCCAAAGCAGGCCTTTTCACATTCAACCCAGGCCAGACTTCGGCATATTTTTCATTTAAGTCTATGTATTGTAACCACTTTTCCGGTACTTCATCATCCGAATAAATCGCATGAACCGGGCACTCATCCACACATCCCCCACAATCCACACATTTATAGGGGTTGATAACCAGAAAATTCCGTCCCTCATGAAAGGCCCCATGAGGACATTGGACTGCACAATCCGTGTGTTTGCACTTGATGCACGGCTCCGTTACCACATACGCCATTACCCAAACTCCCATCGCATCGAATTAACATTGCCTGAAAACACTAACACCAGTCTAACGCTTAAACACCCATCCTGCAAGCCCTAAATGCTGCCACAAACTTGCACCACAGCCCATAAAGCAAGTACCCTTTGGCCCATCCCCACACGCCTTCACACCGCCCCGATAGTTCAAGGGATAGAACTTCCGCCTCCTAAGCGGATGATGCAGGTTCGAGTCCTGCTCGGGGCACCATTTTATTCTTGCTCAACGCATTTCCTCCTCTTCGGCACGCACGCTTGCCGGGACGAAGGGCACGGAACGGTCTACCGTAAGAGCCCAGTCACCGACCATGCCCTTTTCACCTCGTACAGCGTCCTTTCCCTCATCATCAACCTGGTCGGAATAAATCGTGTAAATTTTGTAGCCCTGCTCGCTGGGTATATAGCGCAACGGTTCCCCGTCGTAAGGATCTTCCAGAAGCGTGGGTAAATACGTGGGCACCAATTCGTCCAGGTGCTTGGGGAAATGTTCGTTGTCTATACGGAACAGCTCCACCGCCATGGCGGTCGGGACGATTCCTAACCGGGCTGTCTGGCGGAGAAAGGACTCTGTAATTCCTGCGAAAAAAGGCATATTCCCAAGAGTATTATAAGTTGCTCCTTGGTTAGTAAAAGCCTGTTCAAACGGGTTGACATATGGAAATCACTTGTCAGAATAGGCTTTTCGATCTTTCCAAGTCTGGTCCATTAAAGAGAAAAGTTTCGACAAATCCTTCAAATAAGCATTCTTCTGATATTTCATCCACAACTGTTCTGTGGGCAACCTTTTCAATAAATCCCAGGGGTCTTTAAATTCAATGCCTTTGATGAAGTTCTCTTCGGGGGGGCGTTGATAGAGCCTGTCAAAATTATCTGCGTATGTACAAAACTCACCTGCAACTGCTCGCATGAGGGCGTCGTGTTTTTCGGTAGCTTCGTACAATTTAAGCAGTTCGTTTAAGGTTTCTCCAGAAGGGTTGTTGAGACTCAAAAACTCATCGACAGGTTGAGCCGCATTATCAAGTATATGCAGTCTTACCATCTGGCTGGTAGCGACAGGTTCCATTTCCAATGATTGCGCCAGATGATGGAGACATATTTTTAGCTAAGCAGAAACGTGGCCTCATCGTGTGTCCATGCAGCATGATGCCCTATTATGGAC
>CALAXS010000260.1 GCA_937895305.1 uncultured bacterium | reverse complement strand
GTGTGCTGAATTACCGCACACCATAGCCTATGAAGCTGAAGATGATGCTGGCATCTGGCATGCCACCACGTATAGCGAGTATGGCGAATTGGTAGAGCGGGCGGCGCTTGGTCTGCGGGACTTGGGGATTGGTGAGGGGGATTGTGTAGCAATATTCGGGGATACCGTGCCTGAGTGGTCTATATTGAATTTGGGTGCACAGGCAGCGGGTGCCCATATTTCGGGTATCTATCAGACGAGTACTGCGGAGCAAGCGGTCTATATCATCCATGATTCCAGTGCCAAGATTTGTTGTGTCGATACCCCGGAGCGTCTGGAAATCCTCTTGTCACGACGGGACGAGTTGCCCCATGTTACGACCTATATCTATTGGGGCGATGCTTTGCCTGATGATGATGCGGTAGTGAGCTATGAGCAGGTACTGGCATCCGGGGAAAAGATTAAGCAGACATCCCCGGACAGCTATGGGGAGATGGTGGCTGCCATATCACCAGAGGCGTATGCGGTTTTGGTGTATACCAGCGGGACGACGGGTATGCCCAAGGGGGTCATTCTCACACACGGAAATTGTATGGCCAATGTGCACAAGCTTAATGAACATGGTATTTATCACGCAGAGGATTCTTTGATCGCCTTTTTACCTATGAGCCATGTGGCGGAATATCTCACCTGGGTTGGGCGTGTAATGGGCGGATTGACAGCCTATTTTTGTCCTGACTTTTCCAAGATTGGCAAGACGATTTTGGAAAAGCAGCCGACCATCCTGGTTGCAGTACCGCGTGTATATGAAAAGGTCTATCAAAAGATTATCTCTTCCGTGGAAAATTCTTCTGAAAAGAAGAAAAAGATTTTCAATTGGGCGTGGGGCGTGGGGGCTGCGGCATCAAAATACACGGTGGAAAGTAAATCCTTACCCTTGGGACTTGCAATTAAACACCGTATCGCCGATAAGCTGGTTCTCTCCAAGGTTCGTGCACAGTTGGGGGGTAAGGTTCGTATGTGCGTAACAGCGGCCGCACCGATGGATTCAGAAATCATGAGCTTTTTCTGGGCCTTTGGTCTGCCCATGTTGGAGGCTTATGGTCTGTCCGAGACCTGCGGTGCAAGCCACATCAATGTGATGGGTGCTGTAAAAATCGGCACGGTGGGCCGTGTCCTCAACGGAATCGACTGTCGAATCGCAGAAGACGGCGAAGTGCTCATGCGTGGGGACTCTATCTTCAAGGGTTACCTGAATAAGCCGGAAGCCACTTCGGAAGCCATTAATGCTGAGGGTTGGTTTCAAACCGGGGATATTGGCGAGATAGATGAGGATGGCTTCCTGCGCATTACAGACCGTAAGAAAAACCTGATCATTACCGCAGGGGGCAAAAACGTTGCCCCCAATAACAGTGAATTGCTTATAAAGCGCGAGCCACTGGTTTCACAGGTTGTTGTGTTGGGTGACCGCAAGCCCTATCTGATCGCGTTGATCACCCTAGCGACTGATGTTGCCAAGGCAGAGGGACTGGGGGATCATGAAATTCATGAGCGACTCCAGGCCGCAATCGACAGGGCAAATGCACAGTTGGCCAAGTATGAACGGGTTCAGAAGTACCATCTTCTGGATGAGGAATTTACTGTGGAATCGGGCGAGATGACGCCGACCATGAAAATCAAGCGGAATGTGGTCGCCAATAATCATGCAGATGTGGTGGAGCGTCTCTATGGTGAAGTAAAGAATCCGGCATAGAAGCCACTGCCTTGTCTTTGCTATACTATTTGCAGTGCGACGCGTCTAGCGTCGCTTCTTTATTTTACACGTTTTCCATTAACACAAATCCAGGCATAGCGTCTGTTCCTGAGGTGTATCCATGGCTCTTAGTATTGGTATTGTCGGCCTGCCCAATGTTGGCAAAAGCACCACCTTTAACGCATTGACCAAGGCGCAGAACGCGGAAGCAGCAAACTATCCCTTTTGCACCATCGAGCCAAACAAGGCCATCGTGCCTGTTCCAGACCCCCGCATCGAAAAGCTGGAAGCCATCGTAAACCCCGTTAAAACATTGTACTCCACCATTGAGTTTGTGGATATTGCCGGGCTGGTGAAAGGTGCGAGTCAAGGGGAGGGGCTGGGAAACCAGTTCCTGGGGAACATCCGGGAAACTTCGGCTATTGTCCATGTGGTGCGTTGTTTTGATGATGATAATGTGATCCATGTGAATGCCAAGCCGGATCCCAAGGGTGATATTGAGGTCATCAACACGGAGCTAATCCTCGCGGATTTACAGCAGCTGGATAACAAGATTGACCGTCTGGCGCGTATGGCCAAGAGTGATAAATCACTACGCCCCCAGTTGGAAGTGTGTGAAGCATTGAAGACACACCTGGAGGGAGATAACCCGGTTCGCGCCTTTGGCGATCAGAAAAACCAGGCCTTTAGGGAACTGGATAAAGATATGCAGTTTATCACTTCCAAAAAGGTGATTTATGTCGCTAATGTGGATGAAGGTGGCCTTGTCGAAGACAATGTATATGTACAGTCAGTGCAGGCACTCGCCAAAAGTGAGGGTGCCGAGGTGGTGAAGTTATGCGCCAAGTTTGAGGAAGACATGGCGGGGATGAGCGATGACGAGCGTATGGAATTTCTGACCGACATGGGTGTGGAAGAGAGTGGCCTGGACCAGGTCATTCACAAGAGCTTCCGTGCGCTGGGACTCATCAGTTATTTCACCGCAGGGGTAAAGGAAGTACGGGCCTGGACCATTCGCAATGGGTGGACAGCACCGCAAGCTGCCGGGGTGATTCACACCGACTTCGAGCGGGGCTTCATCCGCGCGGAAGTCATCGCATACAACGATTTTGTTTCGCACAATGGGGAGAACGGGGCCAAGGCGGCCGGGGTCATGCGCGTTGAAGGCAAGGACTATGTAGTGGCGGATGGTGATGTGATGCACTTCAGGTTTAATGTGTAGGCAGCTTATTTGCTTTATGGCGAGAGTCGTAAGACAATAGAGTCATGGCGCATTTCAATCCAGACTTACCGCAACCCTGCCCTGAGCTCCTTCGGGCCTATGACCGATTTATGGAGATCGCTGTTTTTGAACAGGGGTTAGCAGAAAAGACGCTGGCAGCCTATGGGGATGATCTCACACGCTATCTCCAGCTTCTCGCTGCACAGGGTGTAAGTGAGCCATCCCATATCCAACGTAAACACCTGACGGACCACATGGGCGGACTGGGTGCCGCGGGCTTGTCGAAGCGATCCGTTGCACGGCATGTGAGTGCCATCCGCCGTTTCCATTTCTTTCTACTGGATGATGGTTTGGTAGAAGAAGATGTTACTGAAGGCATTGCGCTTCCGCGTCTTGACAAGACCTTGCCCCATTACCTGAGTCGTGCTGAAGTGGAAGCCTTACTGGAGGCACCAAGGGAAGCACAACGTTTTCAGGAGCGGGACATGGCCATGCTGGAGCTTTTTTACTCTTGCGGCCTGCGCATTTCTGAATTGGCCAATTTACCGCTGGCGGATATTCGACTGGATGAGAGCAGCCTGCGGGTGAGAGGCAAAGGAACCAAGGTGCGCCTGGTGCCGCTGGGGGAGGGGGCTATCGCCAAAGTTCAGGACTGGCTCGGGGTACGGGCGACGATGCAAGCGATGGACAACACCTTGTTTCTGTCCTCAAGAGGCAAACGCTTATCCCGACAGAGCATCTGGAACCGGGTGAAGCTCCATGCACGTACAGCTAACATCACCCAGAATGTAACGCCCCACATGCTGCGACACAGCTTCGCAACGCATTTGTTGGATAATGGTGCCGACCTGCGTGCGGTACAGGAGATGCTGGGCCATTCGGCCATACATACCACGCAGATTTATACGCACGTTTCGTCCGAACGCTTGTCGAAGGCCCACGAAGAATTTCATCCGAGGTCTTAGCGTGCCATGCGCGTCCCGGCAAATTCTTTGCTGCGTAGTACCCAGACCGTCATGGTCATAAAGAAACAAAAGAGGGCTGCGAGGACCAACAACGCATGGGTAGCCTGTACAGAATAGACCAGCTTGGTGTATTCGCCCAGTGTGGATTGAACGGCCATGTCGGCCAAACGGGGCGCTGCGGGTGGAAAGAGTGCTTCCAGATACTTCATGACCGTTAAAAAATCTACAATGCCGGGAATTACCCGTGCCATGGGTTCCCACCCGAAAAAGAGCAGCACACCATAGACAATGGGTCGCTTGGTCCCGGCACCGAGATACATAGACAGGGTCCCGTAGGTGAGTATCCCCAGAATGCCTATTCCTGCATACCAGGCAAGTAGCTTGAGGTGAATGGGTGCGAAGTCAAGATCAGCGAGTGTGGTACAGGCCACATAAGTGAGTGTAAGCGATAACCAAAGCAGGCTGGTCGCCACAAGTGCATAGGCCATGAAGCGCCCAAGAACCCAGGCGGATCGGGGACTGGGGCGGGTCAGAAGATAGGTTATGGTCTGGGATTCAATTTCTTCGGCAATGAGCATACTGCCAAAAAAGAGGGAGAGGAGAGGCACGAAAACGGAGATATGTAGGCGCGTTGCCAGTTGAATAAATATGTCCGTTCCGTCGCTGGCATATTGATCGCGAGAGAAGAAAGCAATCATGATAGGGATAAGGACTGGCAGCAATGTAATGCCCGACACCAGCAGAAGACGGGGGCGGCGTATGAGCAGCAACAACCCCTGACCAAAGGCTGCCATGACATAGGTCAGGTATCCACCTTGTACAGGTTGATCGCCCAAGGTGTGGAATTGATGGGTGTTGGATTCATTCATAAGTTATCTTCTCACCAGATAGTCGAAAACCGACTGAAGGTCATCATCCGTACATTGCAGGGTATAGCCCGTATGGCCCGGTTTCGCAAGCCATTGATTGAGTTGCTCAAAGGTTTCGTTGGGGGTCCGTGTTCGAATATCCACATGCCCGTCCCCCAATTCGAGGCCGAGAACATCCACATTACCTACAATCTCTTGCGCAAGCGTGCGCAGGTTTGGCCCTGCTATCCGTATGGTTCTGGGATGGGTGTCAAGCACGTCGCGAATTTCCGAAACACGGCCCTGGGCCAGTACGATGCCGTTATAAATAAGCACCACCTGATCGGTGACCTGTTCCACTTCGTGGAGAATATGGCTGGATACAATAACGGACAGGCCCTCGTCGCCCAATTGCCGGATTAATCCAAAAATCTCTTCACGGCCCCGGGGGTCAAGACCTGCCATGGGTTCGTCCAGAAAGAGCAGGAGAGGCGCAGGCGCCAGGGCCTGGGCCAGTTTTATGCGTTGACGCATGCCTTTACTGTAAGTGGTGATCAGATCGTGCATACGGTCCTTCATACCCACACGCTCACAGGCACTCTCAGCGGTTTCAATAGCATCCTTTTTCCGCATACCCCATTGACGATTCAGCCAATAGACAAATTCATAGCCGGTCATGGTTTCGTGGAATTGGTCTACTTCAGGGCAGTACCCGATCTGTTGCAGCACTTTTCGATTGTTTCTGGGGGCGGCACCATGTACATGGACATAGCCCCGACTGGGGGAGAAAAGGCCCAGGGCCAACTTGATGAAGGTGCTTTTACCTGCACCATTGGGGCCCAGCAGACCGGTTACCCCTTGGGGAATGGCAATATCAATGTTGTTGAGGGCGACGACTTCGCCATACCATTTTGACAGATTTTTTGCTTCAATGATGGGGCTGCTCATGATGTATTCCCCACACGCCGGATCTTCCAGGATACAATCAGCAAACTCGTACCACAGACCAGCACCACCATGGCCAGGGAGTAGCCCCAATGTAAATTATATTGGCCATGCCTTGTCTGAAATATAAGCTCGCCAATGGTTGTGAGTACGGAACCATAGGCCAGTATGAGAAAGTTTCGCTCTCGCAGTAGTACAGCAATGATTCCAGCCATCGCGGTATCGGCCATGGTAACCATGAAAATGGTTATGGCAGCGAAACCCGGACTGTTGACCAGAGAAGAAGCTGCGAGGGTTACAGAAGCCAGGGATAGTGAAATGGCGGTACAATACAAAGCACTTTGCAGGAGCCATTCCAGAGATTGAATCAGGTTTTCCATGCCCGGCAAAAAGAAATTATGCAGGGTCAAGAGCAAGAATACCGGAACAAAGGTGAAACACATCCCTATGGTGAAGAGGCTACCGACTTTTCCAATCACATAATCTTTCCAGGTGATGGGTTTGGAAAAATAAACATCCACTAGATTGTAGCGAATGTCATTGCAAATCATGCCGGAACCCGCGTAGAGAATCGTGATGAATGTTATGGGGATTTGAAGCTGAATAAATTCTTTAAAGAGATAGACATCCACACGCATAAAATGGATTTGTTTAATGATGGGGGTCAGGAGATGGTTGGGGTCCTGGGCGATAATATCGGTTGCAAGAATCTGGAGGAAACGCAACAGCACATTGAATCCTGCCAGTAACACCAGGATTTTAAATATGCGAAAGGAAGTCAAGGCCCGAAGCTCGTGCTCCATAATAATCAACCAGCGGAATCGGCGCCAGGGGGTGCCTTTGTAGGTCTTGTAATGTTGATCAAATACTGGCATCTCAGGAAGTCTCCGCCGTGCCTGGCTGCGCGATGGCCCCCACGAATGCTTCGCCCAGCGTTTGGCGGGCCTGTTGGAAATGACGAATCTGAACGCCCATCTCACTGGCCCTGCTGAAAATGTCTGGCCCCGTCATGGTGTCTGGTACACCCAGAACATAGCGACCATTGGGAAGGACATCATAGCGCGCGCCGGATTCGACCAGCTTTTCGAGCAAGGGAAGTCCTTCACCCCAAAAACCGATTTCCAGGGTACTGGCCCGGGCAACGGTCAGGCTATCCAGACTGCCATCCTGCACAATTTCCCCGTCGTTCACCATGACTATGCGATTGCAGACATGTTCTACGTCGGGCAAGAGGTGAGAGGAAAAGAGAATAGCAACATTGCGTTGTGTCGCAATATCTTTTACGAGTTCCAACATTTCCATTCGACCATCGGGGTCCAGCCCGTTGGTCGGCTCGTCCAAAAGAAGGAGTTTGGGATCATGGATGAGGGCCTGAGCGAGTTTGGCCCGTTGCAGCATCCCGGTGGAGTAGGTCCCCATGGGACGATACCGATTTTCTCCCAGACCCACATAGTTCAAAATACCGTGGGCACGCTCCAGCGCATCAACACGAGACATACCAAAAAGGCGTCCACAGTGGGTCAGGAAACTTACGGAGGATACGTGGGGGCTTACAACTTCCCGTTCCGGCATATATCCGATATCACGACGCACATCCAGGGCATTGTGGGGGAGGGTATTACCAAAAACTTTTATGGTTCCCGAAGTAGCCTGAAGGTAGCCGAGTATACTCTTCATTAGGGTGCTCTTACCGGCACCATTGGGCCCCAAGAGGGCAACGCGCTCTTCGCCTATACTCAGATTCAGGTTGTCCAGAGCACGAAAGCCATCGTATTCCACAACCAGATTTTCAAGTTCTATTACTGCCAAAAGATATTTCCAATCGCTACTGTCATTCCCGCGCAGGCGGGAATCTCCGCATCAGCATACTTAATCCAAGTTGGGACCGAATCGCCTCAATCCCTATCAAACGCTTCCGTTGCCCGAGGCAGAGCCTCGGTATATGCATTCCCAAGCAGAGCTTGGGAACGAGAAAAGTTCTATTACTGCCAAAAGGATTTCCAGTCGCAATCGCGATGATGCTTTTCGTAAAGTTCAGCCACCAGAGGTAGTACTGTGCTACAGGGTGGCATTGAGTTGCAAGTATTGTGACCCTTCTCCGGTCACTTCAAATTGACCCAGGTATACATTCCTGTAATTGGGATTCGAATTCAGGCCAAAGGCATAGTAGATTTCAACCTGGTATAACCCCGGTGTAACGCTGCTGAACTGGAATTGCCCGGCGAAATCAATATTACCCGAGTAAAGGAAACTGAGATTGGCAAGATCCATGAGATTTACTGTTGCACCCGGGGGTGCTATGGGGGGGACACCGGGCATGCGAAGCATGGCCACACCACCCAGTATGCCTGTGGGTGCAGGATAAATGATGCCTTCCAGGGGGACGCCTTCGCCTGTGCCAAAATCGAGACGGCTCACATTACCTTCGGTAACTTCCACTGATTGTCCTTCATAATCCAGGATGTCCAGTGGATTGGAACTGCTACCGCCAATAACCGTAACGAGATAATTGCCACTAGCAAGATCCAGTATTTCGTAAAATCCTTCGGCATCGGTACGGGCTGTGGCCTGGGTTGCCGATGTGATATTGGCTGCTAAGACGAGTACATCCGGGACAGGTTGTCCATTCTTATATACAAAGCCTTGCAAAACACCCCCGGCACCGAGTCGCAATACCACATCATCTATCGTGTTTCCGTCTTCCAATAAGAAAAGACCACTGCTCGCATTGGCTAAAGTTTCATGTTCAGCAATCAAGCTGTATTGTCCTGCGGGCAGGTTCCTGAAGGCAAACAATCCGTCTGGCCCCACACGTTCTGATTGAACCGGGGACAATCCGCCGATGGCACCGGAATTTGCATGGGCAAAATCGATCAACATAACGTTGGCACCCTGGGGTGAACTATCATTGCTGGTTGTCACTTCCCCGGAGATGCTTCCTCCTGAAGCACTCACATAAATCTCGATGCCCCCGATTGATTCACCGGAGTAAATCGTTAGTTCTACACGACCGGGTGTCAAATCCGTAGCGCGTCCTTCGAGAAGCCAGGTACCTTCTGGCAGACTCATCTGGAAATTACCTGAAACATCGGTGACCGCTGACGGCATGCGCATTTCACTTTCAATTGGTTTATCCGAATTCTGAAACAGGGCATCCACCATGGCCCCTTCCACTGGCGCATTGGTTTCCCTGAGCAATACCGTGCCTTGGACCACCCCTGAATGCGAAAGGAGAACTCGGGTCTCTTTATCCAGCAAGACCCTGGGAATGCTTTTGGGTGCGTAGCCTATTGCTTGTACTTCCATGCTATAGGTACTGGCTGGTAGTTCGTTAAATGAAAACCTGCCCTTGGAATCGGTAAGTTGTTCTTGCTGAATCGGGTCAACCAGTTGGAAGCTGGTTCCTTCTATGGAAACTTCTGCACCTTCAACAGGATAGCCCGCTACTGTAATGACTTCGCCCACAATCCGATGGGTGCCCTTATCAATAGGCAACAGTTCCACAATAACATTGTTCAGCGGATTTTGTCCGTCTGAATAAAGGGGCAATCCGCTGAGTTGTACCTGATAGCCTTTTTTACGGCCAATCAACTGATAATCCCCCGCAGCCAGATCCGGGATAGTGAATTCGCCATTGTCATCAGTGTGAACATCACGGAAACCCTGGGGGGTACTCATGGATGTGAGTAACTCGCCATAGGCGGGTAAGCATACGACATCGGCTCCGGGAATAGGGGTGCCTTTTGGATCGACCACTTTCCCGAATACCGTACTGCCGCCGAACATGTGAATATCCAGGCGAGCTGAATCTTGTGAAGCGGTCAGGATAAAGGGATCCGCGAGTTGTGGTGCATGGGATTGAGAATCTGCATAGACGCTCCATTCTTTATTCAAGGGTACCCCGGCCAATTCATAGTATCCTTCAGCATCCGCACGGGCACGTATGGGGCGCGAGCGGGTCATAAATTGTTGCATGGCCTGGGATAAAAAACTGTCTGAAGTACAGAGGACAACTTCGGCTTCGGGAACCGGTTTCTGATCTTGCGTGGTCACATAGCCCCAGACCAGTCCTGCCGTTTCCAGCACAAAATCGACACCGCCAATTTCAATTGCTTCTTCACTCAGGGTAACTTTCTGATAGGGCAGCGGGATGCTGGGACGATAGCGGGTTTGTTGATACCGTGCAATTACGCCATAGGTGCCCAGCCCCAGTCCCTGGATGGTATATTTGCCTTTATTGTCGGTTACCGCACTGGCATCACTACCTTCGACGATTATTTTCATATCGGGAATAGGAGCACCGGATTTCACATCGCGCACCGTGCCGGAGACTTCGCCAGGCAGGGCCTCTTCTTCGAGACTGGCATCTACTTCTTCTGATGGGACTTCTTCCAATGTCGGGGCGGATATGGGTTCAAACACGGGTTCTTCGATTGGGGGTATGGGCACTTCTTCCCGTGCTGGTGGCTCAACATAGGACAACGTGGAGGAGGGGGGGGCTGCTTCCTTTTCAGGGGCCAGGAATAGAGCGACCATGACACCGACAACGAGGATAATAATCATAGCGAAAGCTATGAGGGGGACGGGGACACCTTTGTTGCTATTTCGCTGACTCATTGCGTGGCCTCTTCTTCCATACCCATAACTACTGGGCTACCCCTGTTTTCTTACAGAGCGCTGAAACGACAGGAGACCAATGGCAAAACCAAGAGCAGCAATACTTGCGCTGCTGATTAGCAGGTGGTTCGCGTTAATGGAGGTGATGTAGAGGGAAAAATTGGTGCTGTATTGGTCCAGAAAGCCAAAAGCACCCGGAAGACCATTGTTGCGCATCCCCGCACCATGGGTAAGCGCCATAACACCAATTCCTGAACCCATGATGGCAATCATGCCCAGGCTGACGAGTAGTATGGTGACCCGGAAGCGCGCCTGTTCCCGTTGACGCAGGGCAGCAATACGAACACATTTTCCCACTTTTCGGTGAAAATTGAGGGGGACGCACTCCATGCGCTCGGAAGTCAGAACATCTTCAATGAGCGCATCAATATTGAAAGGGTTATGCTGGTCCATCGTTGAGCACTTCCCGCTCTACAATTTTTTTGAGTTGCTTGCGTGCGCGAAACATCCAGGTTTTCAGGGTACCCATGGGGATGTTCATGGTCTGGGCAATATCTTCGTAAGCAATGCCTTGAAGGTAGTAGAGCGTAATAATAGTCGCGTAGCGTTCGGGCAACTTGGATACACAGCGCCGAATGTGCTCTGGCATATCCAATGCATCATTGGGCTGAATAGCATTTCGGCTGTCATGGGCCGGGGTGAGTTCAACTTCATTGCGACGTTTGCGACGGTTTAATTCTGTAAGACAAACACTACAAGTAACACGGTAGAGCCAGGTAGAGAAGCTACAGTCCCCACGGAAACCTTTAAGCAGGCGGAATGCTTTGAGGAACGCTTCCTGCGCCATATCTTCGGCAAGAGCACGATCACGCATAAAGCGAAAGGAAACGTTGAATACAATTTGCTGGTGGCGACGGGCCAGTTCGGAGAAGGCTTCTGTTTCACCCTCTTTGGTTAACTTAACAAGAGCAATATCGCTGAGGGGTTCCGGGGCTTCATTTTCTTGCACCCAGCTTTGTACAGTGGCCGTTAAGTTCACGCTCATTGACTGTCCCTCTTGATCGTTATATCACCGTTCAGCGAACTCAAATTCAGGCGAGATGTCCCCACGCCAAAATGCCCTCGTACTTCACGACGTTTCTGAACACCGTCCTGCGTGTCCAGTGGAATCTCTGTTGTGATTACGCCTGTCGATGTTGTGGCATTCACTGTGGCACCATAATTTGCACTCACTACCATTGTAATGCCTCCATTCATCGCCGTCAACTCTGCACCCCCTACCTCGGTACTGAGAATGTGGGTGGAAATGCTGCCATTGCCTGTGGTGGCCTGAAGACTACCGCCGAGCATTTGCGCATAAATGTTGCCATTGACAGTTTCAATGATAGTCTCGTCCTGTGCATCCTGAATACGGACACGACCATTGGCCGTTTGTACCTCCACGGGTCCAAGAGGGGAGACGATATGAATATCCGTGTTGTTCCCATCCACCAGGACACGACCACAATCTTTCCCGATATAGACATTCCCGTCGGATTCTTTCAGGGCGAGGTGGGTATTCCGGGGGACCAGCAGGGTATAGTGCACCTCTAAATCCAGATAATCTGGTCGGGTGTCTGGTTCTGACACTATAATCAGCTGTTTATCAGCTTCCTCAACTTGAATCAGGGTATCAAGATAGGCAGCAAGATCCTCCTTCACATACTTCCCATTATGAAAAGCCCGAATCTCCGCCTCGATAAGAATGGTGTTTTCATCATGGGTATTGACCGTGACGGCACCATTTGTATTTTGGAGTTGTACCTGCTGGTAGGCAGGATAAAACAGGGATACCTCGCGACGTGCAGGATAGGAAAGTGATACTTGCTTGGTGAGTGTGGGTTGACAGAGACTTTGCGGGATATTGGGACTAATGAGACCAATGCTGAGTCCCTGTATTGCAATCGCCAGGATTAAGGCGGCTATGCTACTGCGTAATTTAATGCCCATGAATTTTCCTTGTTTCTATAGACTGGACGATATTCGACGCAGTTTCATCAATTGGTGTAAGCTAAAGTCGAAACCAGGCACGGGGCTGTCCTGGTCTATTCTCTGGAAACCCTTATTATGACATGGCTTACTCCTATAATCGTAATTCCTGTACTCCTCTTCCTGGGGGGATG
>CALAXS010000259.1 GCA_937895305.1 uncultured bacterium | reverse complement strand
GGACTGGCCCTGATTGAAGCGTATAAGAAGGCGCAGGCTGAGGGGCATTCATGGGATGCAAATTTACCTGCACCACCGGGGGAAGGAACTGCGGGGGGTGATAAATTTTTTCGTATTCATTATTATGTCTGTAATGATATTTATCAGGAGGTAGCGGGCGTTAAAAAGGATATTCATTTGTTTATTCCTATGTATTTTGATCGGCCGGGTAAATATGAGAAGCCAGGTGGTTGGGTCACTTATCTGAATGGAACACCAGAATGGATGGATTATCCAGGGCGATTCCCGATGACCGAGAAGTTTATAAAGGCATTGGATGAGCTGGAGGCGGGATACCAATAGTGTCTGTTTCGTTGTGCTGGAGAATAAGCTAGATGGTAGAACTCAGGGCAAAATTTGATCACGAGCGATTCCGCTGGCTGGACCAGGCACGGGGTGTGGTGGGCCTGCTCTTTATCGTCTCGGGAATCACCTGGTTTACCAACGGTAGCCTTGTAATGGGTGAGTCGAATTTGGGGCCAACATACCTGGATCATGGGTACAATTATTACCAGGGCATACCGCCCATGATCACCATCATTGATGTGGGGCAATCCATATTTCTATTTATGGTTGGACTGTCTGGATATATCGCTTTTTCCAGTCGGCTGCAGCAGGGCGGGGCTATCATGGCCTGGCGTTATGCTGTGCAGCGTGTGGGTGTGCTGTATGTGCTTGCCACAGTTTATGAGTATGTATCGATAGCATCGTCAAAGGGCTCCTTCGCCTATGCCGTGGTGATGGAGGAATTTAGCTGGTGGGACTTATTGGTAACGGATGTCATCGGGATACTTGCTGTGGGTGCTGCTGCGACGTATCTTTTCATATTTCTGATTCGTAATGGTCAGCTCAGGGCCTGGACCGGGATCGGGCTCTACGGGGTACATGCTTTTGTGTTGGCATTATATCTGGTGGATCGAAACACTATGCCGGGCAATGCGCTTGAATTGCCCGATTGGCCCATGCAAACGATAGGGCTGGCACTGGTGTCGATTCTGGGATCTTGTTTCGGGCAATGGATTGTGGAGGGACAGGCGGACCTGCGACAGGTCATGAAGGTGCGCGTGGTGCCGGTGGCTTGTTACTGCCTTATGGCTTCCTATTGTATGGAGTGGTTAGAGCCAAGCGATCATCACGTTGTGAATATAACGCTGGGGCTGTTGGCTGCCGGATTGACCGGGTTGCTTATTGCGGTGATGTATGCCCTGTATGAAATCGGGATAGAGTTGTTTGTGCTGGGTGCCTTGGGCCGGAATCTCTTGCTGGTTTTTATTTTATGTGATTTTTTTATGGAATATTATTTTTCCGTTTTACCGGAAGCCTCTTTGGTTAAATATCCTTTTATGGCAATGGTTTTTCTGGGTATGTTGCCTTTGGTGGTCGTGGTGTTTATAGCGCGCTATCTTGACACGCGCAATATTATGTTTCGGATTTAACAAATGGATACTCCTGAATTGATTGAAGAACCCGAATCGACAAGGGGAAGACGTGGCCTCTCCCCCGGTCTTTTGCTTGGTGCGGTGGTGTTGCTTGGTGTTGCAGTAGCTTTTCACTTTGCTTTGTTGCGTGGAGAAGAAATTAAAAAACGGGGCGAAGGGGGTCGTGATGCCTATGTGGTTTCACAACTCATTCGGGAGTCGCTCAAGTACACGTTTAATGATGGGTATTTTCCGTTATGGGACAAGAAGCCGGGCGTGCTCTTTTATGACAGGACGCGTGTGAATCCGTCGTATAACCTGCGGTTCCCCTTGAATCGCTCCCTGGAAACCTATGATACGGGTGTCATTGTTGGTGCGTTTGAAAATGAGTATGGCTATATATTGAAAAAATTCCCGGAACCGGGGCGTTATTTTTATCTGCCGTATGCGGTGACCAATGAGGAAGAAGCTTTGGCGTTGTTGGCGGTGTATCGTGAGAAGATGATGAATGGCGATACATTTGATCTCACATTGGAGGCACCACCGGGTCGTGGCACCTATGGTACAGATAATTTTTACCGTGCCTATCGTGGAATCCATCGCAGAATTAGTAATGAGAAGCAGGATATACCTTCATTGGAACAGTTGCGGAAAGATGTCTATATGTTAATCGAGCGACCGGGCAGGTATGCTCAATCGGGTGGCTGGGTGGTAAACTTAGAGTTTAAGACGAAGTGGATGGATTATCCGGGTGAGTTCCCCATGAGTGAACGATTTATCAATGCGCTGGAAGCCTTGGAAGCGGAATTTCGGACAGTGGCTTTAGAAGCGGAGGGTACATAGAGCGTGGTACAGGTACGTGGACACTATGAACATGAACGTTATGTGTGGCTGGATCAGGCACGGGGTATTGTGGGGCTCTTTTTTATAATCTCCACGATTACCTGGAATTATGGTGGGGACCTGTTGCATGGCGAATCTATGATTGGCCCCACTTATCTGGATCATGGGTATAACTACATGCGTTCTACGCCGCAGATATTGACTATCATTGATGTAGGGCAACCTATTTTTTTGTTTTTTGTAGGGCTGTCTGGATACATCGCTTTTTCGAGTCGATTGAAGAAGAAGGGGGCATTACGAGCCTGGGGCTATAGTTTACAGCGTTTGTTCTTGCTTTATTCATTATCCATATTGGGCATTATGCTGGAAAAGCAACGGGATGTGGATCAATCATGGTATGAATATTTTGCATCCTTTAATTGGTATAGTGCTCTTTGTGTTGATGTGTTGGCTGTGATTGCTGCGGGTGCCTTTGCAACCTATCTATCTGTGCAGCTCATTCGGAGTGCGGATGTTCGAGCCTGGGTTGCTATCAGCCTGTTTTTTATACATGCCTTCATTACCGCTGCTTATATCACCGATCGGCAAACTTGGTCAGACTTGTTTTTAGATCTCCCCAAATTCCCTTTGTCCACCTTTAACCTGGCTGCTTTATCTATCATTGGGTCATGTTTCGGACAGTGGATTCAAGAACGCAGGGAGGATATACCGCGGGCTATGCAGGAACGCGTGGTGCCTGTAGCTTGTTACTGCCTGGTAGCAGCCTATTCTATGGAATGGATACAACCCAGCAACCACCATAGTGGGACGATGTCGCTCATGTTGCTCGAGAGATCGGAAGAGCACACGTCTGAACTCC
>CALAXS010000258.1 GCA_937895305.1 uncultured bacterium | reverse complement strand
GCCTTCATGTTTAAATAAAAGAAAACATCATTATCCTCTGGTGGGGGATACATTTTGTTGGAATCCTGTCGTGCGAACTCCTGAAAGGTGAGGCTAATTTGGCTTAATTTGTTTTTACAAATAGTAATAGCTGGAGATTCTTCTACCAATATCATTTCAGGGATTTTTACATTTAGAAGGTAAGATTGCCAAGTGAAAAATCCTGATATTGCTATTAACACCACCAAGCCCAAACTCAACAGGAGGAAAAGCTGAATACCGCTCTTTGTTAACCACTTTTCCTTTAGAACGACTGCATTGGGTTGGGAACGTTTTATTGGTGGTGGTGTGTTGGGCATGGCAATATCTCTCGGTTCGATTGATGTTGGAGTCGGAGTTATGATTGCTACTATCCTGTCATCTGGACCAAGCCAGATTGTCGCGTCGCTACGCTCCTCGCAATGACGGGTGAAGTTGAGGCCCTGTGCTATACAAAGTGGTGTTTGGCCTTTATCGATAACTCTGTCCACACAATCCTCAATTCTATGTTGAAGAACACTGCGGATTTATTCGGGTTCTGTCTGCTCTCCCTCTTTGGATTCCTTCCCTCGCTCCAGGAATCTTTTAAGGATTTCCTCACGGTCGGTGTCACCATCGGTGCTGCTACCTGCCTTGTCTTCCCAATAGGTGTCCTGGCTATAACTGATTATTTCGTCGACGGCATTCAGGAAGTCTTTGGTGTAGGGAAATTCGCCCATACGGACGAACGCTACATGACCATCAGCGTAGAGGACGTTTCCGCCACCGGGAATATGATTGAAGTATGCTCCGTCGTCATAGAAGCCAGCATCATCGAACATAATGACGGTCTCTGTAGGGAGATGTACGTCATTGAGCGATGATTCACTGTTGTGTTTGAAGATTTGACCGTCGGGGCTGGTGAGGTCTGTGTTGAGGGGCTGGTCCTCTTCTAAGGCCCGGGTCAGTGCTTCAAGGTAGGCAAGACCATCTTCTTCATTTGTGATGCCGTGCGCGATGTAGGTGTAGGAGTAGCCAAGATAGATGTCCTCCCCTTCTGTTTCACCTTCGTACTCCCCCTCCCCTTCATATTCGCCCTCACCCATATAGCTGTCTGAGGGGCAAAGAAACACCCGTGGATCGCTCAGAAATTCAGGGTATATGGCTGGTGTAATTATAAATAGATTAGGGGCCGGGGCATAGGCAGGATGATACCCATCCTCATCCTCATTGGCGTACATTTTGCATATCAGTTCGATTTGCTTGAGGTTGTTCTGGCAGGATGCACGACGTGCGGATTCACGGGCACGACTGAGTGCAGGGAGGAGGATGGCGGCCAAGACACCAATAAATACAAGCAGGCCGATAAGAATTGCAAAGATGACCGCTACAACACCACAGCCGGTGTTGTCCTTGGCTTTCTTCCTGATGAGAATCGCCTCGGTCTGCGGTGGCGGCGGCATAGGCGGTTGTTGCGGTATGGGGGGTGGTGCATCAGGCATAGTGTGTGGTTGCCTTATTTGGGGTTTATTAATGTGTTGAGCTTTTGTATAAATTCGTCGGTATAAGGAAATTTTGGATAGCGCACAAATTCCACATGCCCATCGAGATATATGACGTTGCCACCGCCAGGCTCATGAGGGAATGTGGGCGTGTTTGAACCATCGAATACAGGAGTATCAAAGAGGACAAGGGTAATAGCGGACAGTGGGTTAGTCATGGCCTGATTTTCATCAATGCGTTTGAATGTAACGCCACCATCAGTCACTAAATCCACACTCAGATCATGATTATTTAGTCTAGCCGTATGCAGTGCATCCAGGTAGGTGAGACCCTCTTCTTCGTTGGTTATGGTGTGGGCCAGATAAATGTAAGAAGTGTGATATTGAGCATCGCTATTCATGCTCCCATTGTGCTCTTTGTATTCGGGAATATTTTTATCAGAAGGGCAACG
>CALAXS010000257.1 GCA_937895305.1 uncultured bacterium | reverse complement strand
AGAGCTACAAGCGAAAATTACTCAAATAAGAGTTGCTATGGGATGACTGTGATTTTATTGCATATTTCCTTGAAAAAATGCGATCATTACATACATTCGCTTCGATGGTGTCGAATTAGGGCATTGAAGTGGGTATCTGAATGAATCAACGAAATGCAACGTGGGAAGATAAAATGAAAATCCAGGACAAAAGCATCGTAGCCATGCACTACAAACTTATGAATGACGATGGCGATGTGGTAGACACCTCGGAAGGTCAAGAACCCTATATCTTTATGCAGGGTACCAATGCTGTTATTCCGGGGCTGGAACGGGGCATCGCCGGGAAATCTGCCGGGGACAAGTTGCACCTGGTTATACAGCCTGAAGATGCGTATGGGCCTGTGATAAAAGAACTGATTCGCACGGCAAAGCCGGAAGCGTTTAATGGCGTGGAAGACGTTAAGGCGGGGATGTCATTTACAGCGCGTGGTCCTGAAGGTCAGGTGCAGCAGGTGCTGGTAGAGGAAGTCACTGAAGAGGGCATCAAGGTCAATGCCAACCATCCGCTGGCTGGTAAAGTCCTTTCATTCGACGTAAACATCGTGGAAGTGCGCCAGCCCTCCCCGGAAGAGCTGGACGAATTCACGCAGAGCATTGACGAAATGGACCAGCCTGGTTCGTAACGGGGTATTAAAACGAGAGCAGGCACTGCCAGGCGTACATGTTTGCCAGGCTGTCCACGTTATCCCAGATCCGTTCGAAGAGCTGGTCATCCCCCTGTATTTCCTTGAAGTCTTTGCGTTTCTGTTCCCAGGAAACGCAAGCACCAGCCTTGAGTGTAGGACTTGGAATCTTCGCCATAGCATCTTCGATGCTGATGGGCGGGGTGAGTCCCAGGTTTTTAGGGACGGTGTAGGAGCCTGAGCCGGAGTACACACCGTATTCACGGGTGAAGTCGGTCATGGCTTTCATGTTTTCGATGTTGGCGTCGTTTTGAATAATGGCGCTGGCATCCATGATGTAGCCGCCATCGCCCGCTACCGCGTCAATTACTTTTTTACAGCGCGCCCGAACTTCGTTTGGTGTGCCGTAGGAGAGCATGGCATTGTCCACACCACCACTGATACAGAATTTTTTTCCGAGCACGCGATGGGCTTCGACGATATCGCCACGATCCACGTGATAGATGATGCTGGCTTCGGGGAGTTCGTAAAAGGATTCGAGGTGGGCATCCCAGTTCCCTTCGGCATAGAACATGGTCTGATGCCCGTGCGCCCAGAGTGCTTCGATGATGGGTTTGAGTGTGGGCCAGTTAATCTGGTCAAAGTGTGCTGGCTGTACGAAGGGTACGCCGCCCCGGTGCATCCAGAATCCGATGGGTACATTTTTGTCGGGGTCGGCAGTGGTGAGGGCCACATGGAGCAGGTGGGGCATGAGTGCTTCGCAGGCTCTTCGCACCAGTTCGGGTCGTTCGAGGAGATCCATGGTGAGGCCCATGTAGCCACGCAGTTTATCGCCCAGGATGTCCAGTGGGGCCTTGAAGATGCCCGCGATGGCGGATGGGGTGCCGCATTCTGTTTTCAGTTGTTCTATGGCGGGTTCAAAGGCGGTGAAGTAGGCCATCATGGCCATGCCCCCACGGAGTAGCGACAAGTTGTTTTTTGAGGTGCATGCCTCGCCCAGTGGACTCATGTCCTTGGATACACGGGGTAGCCAGGTATTGAGGAGAAAGCCAGTGGGGTCTTCGATGAGCTGTTCGTATTCGTCGGCGCGCATGAAGGCCTGGTCATCGGGCGGCTCCAGAAACTGGAATGCAGTATCGGCCGAAATGTCGATGCCGGGTGTGGCGTAGTATTTCAGGCCAGCGCCCTGAGCGAGTCCGGTCCAGACGTAGACCATGGAGGCGGGAACGGCATCCCAGTCGAAGTCGGTGCAGCATTTCCGCATGGCCTGGAAAGCGAGTTCGTAGTCGTGGGTCACGTCCTGGCAGGTCATGCCCGCGTACTTGGCAGTGAACTCGGCGGCAAAGGGCCGTATGGGCACCATGTCCGGTTTGCCATTACGCAGGGCGG
>CALAXS010000256.1 GCA_937895305.1 uncultured bacterium | reverse complement strand
AACAGTAGAATTGGACTTGACACCTATAGCGTGTGCACGTATAATTGTGGAAGCCTTGCTCCATAGAGCACAGTTTGGTCCATGGGGGAATCGTTGGATAGAATTTAATCCTGGAACGATTGGAGCTGCATCAGGCACTTCTCGTCTTTCTGGTTACTCTGAAGGGAGAGGGGGCTTTCCATGAACGTTCCACGCACTTGTCTTATTATCTTCGCACTTGGTTTGGCACTACTACCGGGTACGATAGCACAGGCCCAGGTAGCGAGCTCGGATCTCCCCACCTACGATATTCGTCTCGCGGATCCCGCCACGAAGCAACAGTCCGCAGAGACCCTTCGCTTGTCGAATGTGCAGGCAAGCCGGGTGGCTGCACAAAAATTGATAGAAGCTGATCCCACGCTCTCCATCACCTTTGACGAGACGCTGGGCACTCCTTCCTTCGTGCGTTCGACCTCGCATTATCTCACTGATCCAGCCTCCCCGGAAGACTGGTACCAGTCACTCAGCACTTACGTCACAGCGCATCAAACCCTTTTTATGGTACCGTCTTCCATGCTCAGCGACACGCGAGTCACCCGCGACTACACCACACGTCACAACGGCGTCCGCCACGTCACGTTGCAGCAGACCCTCAACGGTATCGATATCATTGGTGCTGAATTGCGCGCAAACTTCACCAGGAACGGCGAACTGATAAACATTTCGAGTACGCTCCTTCCCCTCGCCACAAAAAGAGCTGATAACGTCACGGTTTCTCCAGAAGATGCCGTCCGTACAGCAGCATCGAATATCGGTGCCAGCATTACAGCACCCCTCAAGAAAAAGTATGCCGCTGAGGACCAGTGGATTCGCTTCTCTGACACGGGTGATTTTTTGGGTACGCCCATGACCAAACGGATGTATTTTCCCATGAGCCGGGATCTTGTGCGCCCGGTCTGGGTCACCGTCCTCCCCGAGTTGGGCACCGCAAACGTTTACGAGATTACGGTCGATGCCCTCGATTCCTCGGTTCTCTATAGAAGAAACAGGACGAACTACCAGTCTGAAAACAGCAGCTACCGCGTATACACCAGCGATAGTCCCTCCCCTTTTTCGCCCGGTAGTGCAACGCCCGACGGCTTTCAGCCGCCCACTGTTTCGCGTACCCTGTCAACACTGATTTCATACGATGCCCTGGCCTCTCCCCTGGGCTGGATAACGGATGGGGGTAATGAAACGCTGGGCAACAATGTAGACGCACATACCGATTGGGATGACAATAACCTCCCTGACCTCCCACGTCCCGTCGGTTCGCCCCCTCGTGTATTCGATTTTACCCTCGATCTGACCCAGTCGCCCACAACGTACTCTGATGCGTCGGTAACACAACTTTTCTACTGGAACAATTATATACACGACCGCTTGTACCAACTCGGTTTTGATGAGGCTTCCGGGAACTTTTAAACCAATAACTTCGGGCGGGGTGGCCTCGGAAACGATGCTGTTCAGGCAGATGCCCAAG
This sequence comes from uncultured bacterium, assembly GCA_937895305.1. Classification (GTDB taxonomy): domain Bacteria; phylum Hydrogenedentota; class Hydrogenedentia; order Hydrogenedentales; family JAEUWI01; genus CALAXS01. The sequence continues at coordinate 4,976 of CALAXS010000256.1, read as the reverse complement.
ACGGCTCAGGAACGGATAACGCCAACTTTTCGACCCCCCCTGACGGTTCTCCTGGCCGGATGCAAATGTATGTTTTTACGAGCCCAACACCCGACATCGACGGCGACCTCGATCAGGAAATTGTCATCCATGAATATGTGCACGGCTTGTCGAACCGCTTGCACGGCGGTCTGTCTTCCGTTCAGAGCCGCGGTATGGGCGAGGGCTGGAGCGACTTTTATAGTCTCGCGCTACTCTCCGAACCTGCCGATGACCATCATGCCAACTTCGCAGCAGGGGGTTACGTCACGCATTTGCTGGGCGGCCTCACGGACAATTACTACTTCGGCATCAGACGCTTTCCTTACTCAACCAACCAATTGAAGAATCCCCAGACCTTCGCAGATATCGACCCGGGTCAAATCTTCTTCGATCCATCTATCCCACGTTCATCCATCATTGGTAACTCCGCAAGTGAAGTGCACAATGTCGGCGAAGTGTGGTGCGTCACGCTTTGGGATGCAAGGGCCAATCTGATTGATGTCCTCGGCTTCGCTGGCAACGAACTCATTCTCCAACTCGTCACGGATGGCATGAAGCTATCGCCCTCGAATCCAAATTTCCTTGAAGCACGCGATGCCATCTTGCAAGCGGACCTGGTCAACAACGCCGGGGCGAACCAACGCGAACTTTGGGCCGCCTTCGCAGGCCGTGGTATGGGGCTCTCGGCTACTTCACCCTCCTCCTCCACGACCAGCGGTATAGTCGAAGCGTATGACGTACCGGATTTTTGTACTTCCGATGGCCTGATCAGACTCGACGCTACCACCTATTCATGTGACGACACCGTTTCCTTGATCGTTATCGATTGTGACCTGGATCTCAATTCCCTGGCCATTGATACGGTGACGGTGAACATCACCTCCGATTCTGAACCTGCAGGCGAAAGCGTTCTACTCACAGAAACGAATGTCGATTCAGCAATATTCACTGGCACTGTAACTGTGTCCACCGTGAACAGCCTGGGGGTACTTCTCGTGGCGGACGGCGATCAAGTCGATGCTACGTACAACGACGCGGACGACGGAACCGGCTCACCAGCAGTGGTAAACGATGTCGCAACTATCGATTGCCAACCGCCATTGATCAGTTCCGTTCAGGTGACCAACCTGGCGGGTGCTAGCGCGACCGTTACCTTCAGCACCAATGAGACGGCAGTCGGCTCGGTCGATTATGGTTTGAACTGTGGCACCTTGAACCTGAATGTGAACGGCGGCACGAACGTGACGTCTCATTCCCTTAACCTTTCCGGCCTTACCCCGTTGACGACCTATTACTTCTCTGTGTCCGCAACAGACCCGGCAAGCAATGTAACTACTGAGGACAACGGCAACGCCTGTTTTACCTTTACTACGCTTGATCAGGCCGACTACTTTACGGAACAGTTCTCCGGAGGTGACAACGATCTGGACGGGGCTTCCATACTATTCGAACCAGATGGCTCGACCAGTGAGTATCGCGTTTGCCGCGAGCCTGCAGCTGCCTTCCCTGTAGATCCCACAGGTGGAACGGTGTTAAACCTTGGCGACGACGACTACACCTCCGTATCGATTGGAGATGCGAAATCCGTAATCCTCTACGGTACGAGCTACACATCGTTCTTCGTGGGCAGCAACGGTTTTATCTCGTTCAACAGCGGGGACACGGATTTATCAGAATCCTTAGCCGATCACTTCAGCCTCCCCCGAATTTCACTGCTCTTCGATGATTTGTATCCGGCGGGCGGAACCGTGAGTTGGCTTCAACTCGCCGACCGCATGGTGGTTACTTACGAAAACGTTCCGCAGTTTGGTAGCTCTGACGCGAACAGTTTTCAAGTCGAGATGTTCTTTGACGGACAAATTCGCACTACCCATCTTGCGATAGCTGCGACCGATGGCTTGTTCGGCCTATCAGATGGCAACGGGTTGCCGGGTGACTTTGTCGAATCGAATGTGAGTGCCTATGGCGGGTGCCAGGATTCTGCGGGCACCATCAACATTATTTCGCCGAGCGTTAATTGTTCCGGCACCGTGACCATTGAAGTAAGCGATTTGGATTTACAAGGCGCTGGTACACAAAACGTTACTGTAAGCTCCCTGAACGGAGACAATGAAATCGTGTCGCTGACAGAGACGGCGGCATTGAGCGGTATTTTCGAGGGATCGATCGCAACAGCAACGGGCACCGCGAACCCGGGCAACGGCGTATTGCAGGTAGCTGGTGGTGGTCAGGTGACAGCCACCTACAATGATGTCGATGATGGTACCGGCTCTGGAGCAGCGGTTGTCGATACGGCATCGGTCGATTGCGTTTCCCCGATTGTGACCAGCGTCATTTCCACGAGCATCCAGGGGACTAGCGTAACGGTCGAATTTACGACATCCGAAGCTGCCGTGGGATCGGTCGATTATGGGTCGAGTTGTGGGGGCTTAACCGCATCCGAAACGGGTACATCGACCGGGCTCCTGCATTCGATTGAGCTGACGGGCCTCACCCCGTCCACCACGTACTACTTCCGTGCATCAGGAACGGACCTAAGTGGCAACACGGGGGTCAACGACAACGGCGGTTCATGTTATTCGTTCACGACTACCACCACAGTAAATCTTGGATTCGAGCTCGGTAACTTCACAGGCTGGTCAACACAAGACCTCTCAGCGCCATTCTATTCGCTTAGGGTCGCGGGTACGGGCTTGTCACCGGGCTTCGGCTTCTTTACGAGCGCACCAACGCAAGGCGCATTTGCAGCCCTACATGGTTTTGATGGAAACGGTCCGGGCAATATCCGCATCTGGCAAGACCTTGAAGTTCCCACCACAGACACGTTAATCGTCTTCGACTACCGCGCTGCATGGGATCTCGCCTCCTACGGCGCTTCGCTAAATCGAACGTTTTCGCTAAGGATCGAACCTGCTGGCGGTGGGACAGCCTTGCTCACGGAAACGGTTCTGACCGCATCGGCCGGGACTATATCATCGGACACAGGGAATCAGGTAGGTGAAGTCAATCTGGCCGCCTTCGCCGGGTCAGTTGTGCGGGTCATTTTTGACTGGCACGTGCCCGAGACCAATTCCGGTCCGGCCTTCTTTCAACTGGACAACGTGCATTTCATTGCAAATACCACAGCACCTGATGCACCCGTAATCCTGAGCCATGGTGGCAGTAACTTTACCGTAGGCATCACCCCCTTTAGACTGATAGGCACCTGCGGAAATGAGGTCGTTGAAATGCGGGTCAACAGTTTGGCTATTGGTGACTTCACCCCGGGCAGTGGCAGTTGGACTGAAAGTCTTGACCTTACGGCAAAAAGCCTGAGTGCCTTCGACGTGACCGCAGTGAACAGCACCAATGACGAAAGTGTCCCTGCCAGCATCACCATCACCTACGATGCGAATAACGATGCCGATATGGATGGCATCCCCGATAGCGAAGAAGGCCAGGGCGACCCCGATGGCGATGGCATTCAGAACTATCTTGATATTGATAGCGACGGTGACGGTGTTACTGACAGAGACGAACTCACTTTCGGCACCGACCCCTATGACTTCGATAACCCCAACAGCCTGCCTGTATGCTCAACACCTGCGCTCGCGATGCTCGCTCTGCTGCTTATCCTGGCAGCGGGCTACACTCTGGGTCGCAAGACAAAAGGTGCTGTGTCGTAGGCAGAAGAAGATGTGACCTGAATATTAGTGCCCCTGCATACCAACTGCGTATGCAGGGGCGTTTCTTTCCGACATTGCACACCCCTTCACGGCTCGGTTATGCTAGTCCAGATTTTGCTGGTACACCCTCGGGAGCGTCTGGGACTATGAATATTCACGATTTGTTTGATTTGGTAGCGCAGGAAAAGGCATCGGACCTGTTAATCAGTGCAGGGGCACCGCCTATCCTGCGGATTAACGGGCAACTCTTCCGGAGTCGCACGGACCCCATGACACCAGAGCAGACCCAGGCCCTCATCTATGATTTTCTCTCCGAGGAACAGATTGCCCATTTCGAGGAACACAAGGAGCTGGACTTCTCGCTGGCTTCCGGACGGAAGCATCGCTTTCGCGTAAACGTCTATCGCCAGAAGGAAGCGGTCACAGCGGCCTTGCGCCCTATCCCCAGCGAGATTCCGAGCCTGGAAGACCTCGGTCTGCCGGCGGGTGTGGAAGATCTCGCCCTGGCGCACAAGGGCCTCGTGCTGGTCACCGGACCGACGGGCCACGGCAAGACGACGACCCAGGCGGCTATCATCGACAAGATTAACAACGAACGGGCCTGTCACGTCATCACGGTGGAAGACCCTATCGAATATGTCCATGAGCATAAGCGCAGTATCGTGGACCAGCGTGAGCTGGGTGGCGACACCAAGAGCTTTGCCAGTGCATTGAAATATGTGTTGCGACAGGACCCGGATGTGATTCTCATCGGCGAGATGCGCGATCTGGAGACCATCAAGGCGGCACTCACCGCTGCGGAGACGGGCCACCTGGTCTTTGCCACGCTTCATACCAACGACGCAGTACAGACCATGGACCGTATCATCGACGTATTTCCCGGTCATGAACAACAGCAGATTCGCTTCCAGCTTTCCATGGTTTTGCTGGCTGTGGTATCCCAGCGGCTCCTGCCTAATGCGGACAATACGGGCCGGGTCATGGCCTGTGAGGTCCTTCGCAATAACAACGCCATCGCCAACCTCGTTCGCGAAGGCAAAACGCACCAGCTCTATAGTGTGCTCGAAACAGCGGGTAAGGAAGGCATGCAGACTATGGATCGTAGCCTGAAGGGCCTGTACCAGAGTGGCCTCATTACCTACGAAGAAGCTGCGGCCCACATGCGTAACCCGAAGGAACTAGGGGACATAGACTAATTTTTAGATTGGGGGTTCAGTGCTTTTTGATGTGGTAAATTGTGGGGAAACCTGCTATATTGTAGCCAGATCAAAAAAACATGGAACCTATCCC
>CALAXS010000255.1 GCA_937895305.1 uncultured bacterium | reverse complement strand
ATTGTTATGTTTGGATCCCGTTCCACAATAGCCGCCAGTTCTGCGGTTGTGCTATCAGGATTCTCAATACTTTCTTTTACTTGTGTTACGGTTTCTGGTAAAGCAGGGAAGGCTTTAATTTTTCGTATTTGATTGGCAATAGATTCGAGGGTAAGTGTGCTTGCCAGGCTCTCCAATTCAGGCTTAGTCGCTTGTACAGGAGCACCTCTGGAAGAATGCGCCTCGGGCAGTGAAAAAATATTGCTCTTTTCCTCTTTTGGAGCATAATAACGTTTTAGTGCTACATGTATATCATTTGCAGAAACCAACAGAGGACGAACCCGCAGCCCTGTTTGCTCTTCTAGTGAGGCAATTGTTTGAGCATCCAGCGGACAAACCATACCTATGGTAAGGTCTTTGCCCAGCTTATCAATGGGTACTACTTGGTGTTTTAACGCAAACGCTTCCGGTACCAATGCAATTACTTCCTTCGGAATTGAATAATTCAGAAGATTAATACTTGCCACACCGGGCATCCTTGAAAGGAAATTTACAAAATCATGCGTATCGAGATATTCCAAAGCGATCAAGATTTCAACCGTCTTGCCACCCTCATCTTTTTGGAGTTGTAAAGCTTTTGCAAGTTGTTCTTGTGTGATCAGTTCTGCCTGGATTAGCAGTTCACCAATGCGTGCTTTTTGTGCAGCCAGAGCCATGAGATCCTTTCGGAAAATTGAAAAGTAAGTGTTACATGTATCAGGTATCAAAATGAAAGTCGAGTATATATCAATTACCTTGCCAGGAGCATTGATTGAATTAATTTCAACTTACTTCAAGAAAGATTAGGTGAATATCTCGTATATTTAACCCTATCCCCCCCCCTTTTATTCCTATACTTTTGGCAAAGGAGTTGTCTCATACCACCCCAGTATCCGTAATGCGCTTCATGCTCTCCCCCGCATCGTTTAGCCGTTAATCGATTTCCAGAAGGTTCTTGCTCATCACTGCTGTCAATGCATTGATCATTTTGCCGGGCAATAGGCGACGTCCAAAGCTCAGCAGTTTAAAGTCGCGGGGACCGATCACGGTGCATTTACCCAGCGCGTCCAGTGCCATTGTCGCGATGGTAGCAGCCGGGACGGCTTTTCGGTAGATGTGCTGAATTCTATCTTCGTCCATACCTTCGGCTTCCAGAAATCCGGTTTCGGTCAATGCCGGACACAAGGCCAGAACATCAATGCCGGTACCTTTTAATTCGCCTGCCAGCCCTTCGCTGAATGACAGGTCGAAGGCCTTGGTGGCAGCATAGGTCGCTTCCAGGGGACAAGGCACCAAGGCCAGTATGGAGGCCACTGTGATGATGGCGCCGTTTTCACGTTCGAGCAGATACGGCAGTAGTGAACGGGTAATCAGGGCGGGGGCCAGACAGTTGAGTTTAATCATCTCTGCGATTCGTTCCGGGTCGCGGGTATGAAACGCTCCCCCGTCCCCGAATCCGGCATTGTTCACAATCATGCTGATATCCAAATCATCCACACCATCGAGGAGGGCATCAATGCCTTCTTCCGTGGCGAGGTCGAGGGCTAACACCAGCGTCGCTACTTCATATTCTTCTTCAATCTCTTCCGCAAGTGCTATGAGCTTGTCTTCGCTACGGGCAACGAGGACACAGTGAATGCCTTCTTCGGCGATCTGTTTGGCAAGTTCCAGGCCGATGCCGGAGGAGGCTCCGGTGATGATAGCCCAGCCTTCGTAGGATGAAACTTTAGACATGATGTATCTCCCTTCAGGATCCCAGTACGATACGACCACCGGGATGGTTGCGAACGGCTTTGCGAACGAAGTCAGCGATAGAGGTCGCTTCTGCTTTGGGTTCAGGAATGACGAGACTGCTTTGCTGGCCCTGGTCGAGTTTCTGCTGGATTGCTGCTTCGCACAGGAGCGATTCCATTGCGTGAAGACCGTGGCCTTGTTTGAGACGTACGCCTGTAGTGTAGTGGAGGAGCGGGGTGTGTTCTGCGGTTTTCACCACGGCACGGGCGGTCTTGGGGTAGTTTTGTAAATCGATGGTAGCAAATCGGTGACTGATGGTAATAAGGTCGTTTTGTCCCAGCTGGATAATCATACCTTTATCCCGGGATAGACGGGCACATCGTTTTTGTGCACGCTCCGCGATACGTTTCCCAAGGGCGAGTGCTTCTTCGCTGTCGTCCAATTCCGCGTTCAACAAAATCTGGACAGCTTCATTGAGTCCATCAAGACCTATCACACCAACGACCCGGTCCAGGTTCACATACGCGGTCTCATTGCGTTCCATGGCCAGTATTGCGAGGGGCCCCATGGCACCTTTGGCGAAGAGGTTTGATATAAATACCAGATGCTCTTCGAGAGCCTTGGCAGCCAGGTCGAGGGCCGTGTCGAGGGCGGTCATGAATGCGGATTCTTTGGCGTTGTCATAGGCAATGCGGGGAAGATTAAGGGCCACTTCCTTGGAGACGACATGGTGGGCATTGTGCTTCTTCTGCGCCACTTCGTCCAGCGCCAGGTTACGCACAAAACTGACTTGACCGCCATGGGACACTACCCGCGCGCAATGCTCCAGGAACTGGGCGTGACCATCGGCGCGGAAAAAGGCTTCATCCACCACGATTTCCAGACGGGGCGAGGGCAAAAATATCCCGTCAGCCGCATGCTCACGAAAGACGGTAACGATGGCCTGAGCGAGTTGCTGGGTGGAATGGAGGTATTCGCTATAGAGTTTGGTACCTACCAGCTCTACCGGGCCGACCGCTTCTTCGTTGCACAGGTGCTCGGGTATAGACCAGTAGAGGCGTAAGACTACAGGAACAGGATCGCTGGACTTGGACACCGCGCGGAAGGCGAATTCGTAGACGAGCATGCGCGCGAAGTCATAGATGTGTTGGGATGATTTGTTTTGAAGAAAGGGGGCGCAGTGTACATTGATGCCATCCCAGAGGATGCTTCCTGTGAATTGCTGCTCCATAAGACTCGTAAATTTGAGCATCAGGGCGAGCAGGGCTTCTGCACTTTGTGGAGCTTCCGTGAAAAGTCCCTGACCCGGTGCGCCGAGCCCGAATTGCGCGAGATCTTTAAGGCTGTGTTCGGCCTGTTGAAGACGGTCGATACGGCCCAGATGGCCGATGTGGATCTCACCGCGCAGATGGGCCTCGGTGACGGTGGAGGAGAAAACTTCCGCGAGGGCAAATTCTTTTTTCACCGCCTGGGCGAGGATACGGTCCGTTGCGACCGGGTCCTGACCCACAGTCTCAGCAGTAGAGCCGCTAATGATACGCGCTGTTTCATAGAGAGGTAGCCCGAGGCGACGATGCCGTTCGCGATAGTTTACCAGTCCATGCTCAACGAGCTTGGCATCCACCATCTCACGCACGAGAGAACTGGTGAGGGTTTGAATGTTAGCCCGTTCAATCTGGAGTTCCACTTCGGCGGCGATGATAGAAGCCAGCCCGTATTCCAGACCCGTCTCGCGGGTGAGGGCCGCAATGATGCGTTCACGATCCCAGCGGTCCAGGGTGTCCGACGAACTGCGCACGAGCAGTGCACCATCGGGGTGGCCGCCCAGCGCTTCGCGCTCGTGCCGCGCTTCTTCCAGTTCACCGAGGAGGACTTTCATATCGCCCGCACGAAGACGACGAATACGGGCGCGTCGGTCGCGATAACGTGCGTATGCCAGGGCAGTGGTGCCGTGGGCCATGTGAATGAGGACACGCTCCACAGCGTCGTGGATATGGTCCACCGTGGGTACATGGTCCGCCAGGCGCTTGGTCAGGTAGATGGTCACCGCGTTGGCCAGACTATCCGCCAGATCCCGGTCCTGCCCCCCCACCGTCTCGGCCGCCTTGAAGATGGCCTCGCCTATCTTTTGCTTGTCGAAATACTCCTCGCGCCCATCCCGCTTGCGTACATGGGTAAACACGGTGGGTGCCTTGACGAAAGGCATTGGCAGAGACAGTTGGGCATCAAAGATGCCCTCGTCCGTGTCGTCATCCCCCGGATTAAAGAGGCTTTCCTGGTGTGGGATATCCATAAGTATGTGCTGTTAAACGCTTTTCCGCAGTACGCGTGTAGAACCCTAAAATCAAGGGTTGCAGTGTACTCAATAAACCCGAATCCTTGCAAGGTGCGGGTATGTTTATATGTCTCAAATCGGGCACAGGGCCTGATTTGGGTCGATGTTCTCTTAATGGACTGTTAGCACCTCGTGATAGTTAAGTTGTTTTTTGTCTATTACTTACCTACAATAGGTCTCTTCATTTTCAGCTTGGGCAATAGCTGGCACAGCGA
>CALAXS010000254.1 GCA_937895305.1 uncultured bacterium | reverse complement strand
CTTACAAAGGTCTTGATTAGACAAGACCCACACTATTGCCAAGGAGCAAACAGCAATGAATTTTGAGTATTCAGATAAAGTGAAGGAACTCCGGGAAAAACTTCTGGGGTTCATGGGCGAATACATCTACCCCGAAGAGAACACTTTCTTCGAGCAGGTAGCTGAGGGCGACCGCTGGCAACCCGTGAAAATCATAGAAGACTTAAAGCCCAAGGCCAAGGCAGCAGGACTATGGAATCTTTTTCTACCCGAGAGCGAGTATGGTGCGGGTCTGACCAACCTTGAGTATGCCCCCCTTGCAGAAATCATGGGCACCGTGTTGTGGGCCTCCGAGGTTTTCAATTGCTCCGCACCCGACACAGGCAACATGGAAGTGATTGCCCGATACGGCACCGAAGAGCACAAAGAGAAGTGGCTCAAGCCCCTGCTGAACGGCGAGATTCGCTCCTGCTTTTCCATGACCGAACCCGCCGTTGCCTCTTCTGATGCAACGAACATCGAGGCGCGCATACGTCGCGAAGGAGACGAATACGTTATCGATGGTCATAAATGGTGGTCCTCTGGTGCGAGCGATCCGCGATGCAAGATCTCCATCTTCATGGGCAAGACCGACCCCGATGCGCCCCTGCACGCACAGCAATCCATGATTCTTGTGCCCACGGACACCCCGGGCGTTACCATCAAACGTAACTTGCAGGTCTTCGGATATGACGATGCACCCCACGGTCATGGCGAGGTTGTTTTTGAAAACGTTCGCGTTCCCGCTTCAAATATTTTGCTGGGTGAGGGCCGCGGTTTTGAAATCGCCCAGGGTCGCCTCGGACCCGGTCGCATCCATCATTGCATGCGTCTCATTGGTATGGCCGAGCGTGCCCTCCAACTCATGTGTGCCCGAGCCAAAGAGCGTGTCGCTTTCGGACGCACCCTGGCGGAAATGGGGGCTCTTCGCGCGGAAATCGCAGACTCGCGCATGGAAATTGAGCAGGCCCGGCTCCTTGTGCTGAAAGCTGCTTACATGATGGACACCGTGGGCGGCAAGATGTCCCGCTCAGAAATCGCGATGATAAAAGTGGTGGCACCCAACATGGCCTGTCGCGTCATTGACCGTGCTATCCAGGCCCACGGTGGCGCGGGTGTATGTCCCGATTTCCCGCTGGCCTATGCCTGGGCGGGTGCGCGTAACTTGCGTATCGCAGACGGTCCGGATGCAGTGCACCGGGAAACGGTAGCCAAACTCGAACTGCGTCGTTAAAAAAGTAACGTAAAAAATTTGGGCAGTATTCCAACAGGAGAGATTCATGGATTTGGCCTTGCAAGAAAAAGTAGTAATCATCACGGGTGGTGCGTCTGGCATCGGACGTGAAACAGCCCGACAAATGGCCAGGGAAGGCGCCAGGCTCATCATCGCCGACCGTGACACAGACAACATTGAGTCGGTGCTGGAAGAGTTGCGCGATCTGGGTGGAACTGCCGAAGCATTCAAACTTGATGTGCGCGACTATGAAAATTGCCAACAGTTGGCTGCTTTTGCGCGCACGACCTTTGGCGCAGTCCATGTGCTTGTGGCCAGTGCGGGCGTTATGGAGAACAGCTTTTTTCTCGACTCAAAACCCGATGCTTGGGACCCGGTCATCGGTATAAATGTTCTCGGCCTACTCAACGTCAACCATGCAATAGCGCCTATCATGGTAGAACAAAATAGTGGCTCCATCATCAATGTGGCCTCGGAAGTGGCCAAGGTGGGGGAGAAGCGCATGGCGGTGTACGCTGCAAGCAAAGGCGCGGTGGTGTCCTTCACCAAAGCCTTCTCCCTGGAGATGGGCCGCTTCAATGTACGCGTGAATGCAATATGCCCTGCCATTACCATGACGCCCATGACCACCGCGGCTTTTGGCGGTATCAGTGAAGCAGAACGCTTGACCCATCCCCACTACCTGGCAGCCACCAAGCTCTACCCCTTGGGCAGGCTCGGTGATCCTGAAGATATCGCCGCCATGATTACCTTCCTGGCCTCGCCCCAGTCCAGCTGGACCACGGGCCAGGCCATTAGCGTCAATGGCGGTTTCGGTCGTTCCTGAATAAAATTGAACTGCTTTCAAATACATCCGGGCATAAAAGGCTAACACCATTTTTTGTTTACAATGTGTTAACTTTACACGTCATTGCGAGACGAGTGTAAACGAGTCGTGGCAATCTGGCTTGGGCCGGATGATGTTGGTGACAGAGATGGGACTGCGACTATACAATCGTAAGGACCAAGCCAGATTGCCGCGTCGGCTTCGCCTCCTCGCAATGACAGGTGAGATTATGGGTTTATATTGTTTGTAGTAGTGATGACCTTTATAGACGAACTTAAGCGCGAATTCCAAAATAAAGGAATTGATATGACTTCGGAATGGACTAAAAAATGCTTTGCATTTCGGAAGAAGAACGGGGAAACGCTGGCCGACATGCTGGAGCCAGCCCTGCAGATCGATCCAACGCGGATCGCCATACACTATGAGGGTCAGGCTATCAGCTTCGGCGAGTTGGACCAGGCTGCCAACCGGGTCGCTAACGGACTCATTGGACTCGGCGTAAAACCCGGTAGCCACGTCTGTATCCATGTGGACAACCGCCCCGAATTCATCTACATTTTCTTCGGCGTTATGCGTGCAGGATGCGTCCTCGTACCCACCAACGTGATGTATACAGCTTATGAAATGAAACACATCATCGAGGATAGTGGTGCAGAAGCGCTCTTCGTCATTGGCCCGCTGGCCGCCAAGCTCAAGGACATCCTCCCCGAACTTCCCGTACTCAAGCACGTCATTGAAGTGGGCACCCCGGAACTGGACGGTTCCCTGGACTTCGCGTCGTTTTGCGGCAGCAGCACGACCGACCGACCCGATGCGACTGCACGTCCCGACGATACCGCCATCATTCAATACACCTCCGGCACGACGGGTAAACCCAAAGGCGCCATGGTCAGCCACGCAAACATTCTGGCCGTCCTCGACAGCGTAAGCAACCTCGACGAAGGTCCCATCGTCTTGCAGGATGACGATGTATCGGTGCTGGTCTTGCCCCTGTTCCACGCCTACGCACTGGATTTAATCCTTGGCCTTTCCCTGATTCACGCCACCTCACTCGTGCTTATGAATCGTTTCGATACCGAAGAAGTCTTTGCCTCCTTTGAACGCTACAAGGTGACCCTGTTCAGCGGTGCGCCGCCCATGTTCCATGCCTTTGTCAACACACCGGGCCTGGAAAAGTACGATGCCTCCTCCCTGCGACTGGTATCCTCGGGTGCGGCGCCATTGCCCGTCGTCCTCATGGAACGGTTCCTCGAACTCACAGGCGCCCAGATTATGGAAGGCTACGGCCTCAGCGAAACCGCGCCCACGCTCAGCTCCAATGCAGCGGGGAAGGTGACCAAGCCCGGGTCCGTGGGCCCACCCATTCCCGGTGTTAAGATGCGTATCGTTGACGAAAACGACGTGGACCTGCCCATGGGCGAAGTGGGGGAGATCATCGCCCAGGGTCCCAACATCTTCAAGGGATACTGGCAGCGCGAAGAAGAGACCGCCGTGGCCATGCGCGGTGGCTGGTTCCATACCGGCGACATGGGCCGTGTGGACGAAGACGGCTACTACTATATTGTCGACCGTATGACCGATATGATTATCGTCAGCGGATACAACGTATACCCCATCGAAGTCGAAAACATCATCATGCGCCACCCCAAAGTCATGGACTGCGCCGTCATTGCCAAGGCCGATGATCACCAGGGGGAATCCGTGAAAGCCTGCGTCGTGCTCAAGCCCGACGTGACCATGGAAGCTGACGAAATGATCGCCTATTGCCTTGAACACCTCGCAAAGTTCAAGGCACCCAAGTACGTCGTCTTTCGCGATTCCTTGCCCAAAAGCCCCACCGGGAAAGTCGTCAAGCGGGAACTCCGCGAACTGGAAGGCGACGCGTAAGGGGTGGGGCGTTTAGCTTGGTCCGAACGGTGTTGGTGTCGGAGGGGAATCTAATTTCTCTTGTCATTCCCGTGCAGACGGGAATCTCCGCGTTAACATGCTTAGCCCATGTCGGAACTGAGGTCGTAGCATTTCCACTCGATCTCGCCTGTTTTTCGGAGCAGAGCACCGATGTATGCATTCCCAAGCAGGAGCTTGGGAACGAGGGAAAGTCCCACCGGGAAAGTCGTCAAGCGGGAACTCCGCGCACTCGAAGCCGACGCGTAAAGGGTGGACGCGGAGGTCCCCGTCTGCACGGGGACGATGTTTTTATATTTCCCGTTTCGCGGTAACAA
>CALAXS010000253.1 GCA_937895305.1 uncultured bacterium | reverse complement strand
TGTCGCTGTTTCTACAATTCTGAATCTCGCGGTGTACGTTGCCAGCCTGAAGAGACTTTACCCAGAAGTACTCTAATGATGAGCGGGGCTTTCCACACCAGAAACACGGGCACTGCACATAGATAGAGCCACACCTTCAGGGGCGCCCGCGTCAAGATTAGCCCCATAAGCACATAAAAAGCGAGTCCACAAAGGGCAACAAGATTCACCAATATCAACACAGGATGTACCAGCAACGAAGCCAGTAAACATCCTGCAATCAGCGCGCCCAACACCGATAGTGGTGGCACGAGGATATCCAGTAAGGCATCCCACATGGCTATACCCGGTTTCGTTACCGCACCGCGCAACAGTCGTGGGAAGTAGGTCTTGAATAAAATGCGCTTGCCCCCCTCCCAGCGTTCCTGCTGTATCGTCGCCTGACTATGCTGCTCAGGAATAGGACTCGTCACCAGCGCGTCGGGATTATAGGCCACCTTGATACCGTCAAAGAGCAATTGCTTCGCAAACTCTGCATCTTCCGCCAGGCTATGGGCGGGCCAGCCCCGTGCCAGAATCAAATCCCGACGAAAGGCCATACCGCTTCCGCGCAGGTCTGCCGTACCGCCCAGCATATAGCGTCCTGCGGGGCGTACGTGATTAATACAGCTGAAGGACATATACCCGATAGCAGCCCGCCAGTGTCGCCCCGGCTCTGCCACAGTGTTCAGGCCTTGCACTACCTGCACCCCCTCCACCTGAAAGCTGCGATTCATGGCTTCCAGGAAGCCCAGGTCCAGCACCATGTCTGCATCCACCAGCGCAATCACATCATAGGCTTCCAATTCTGCGCCGTGAGTTTTAAAACACCAGTCCAGTGCCTGACCTTTACCCCGATTTTCCAGATCGTGACGCTCCAGTACCTTTGCGCCTGCACCGCGCGCGAGGTCTGCCGTATCGTCATCACAATTATCCGCGACAACAAAAACAGCGAACGAATTTTTGGGGTAATCCAGTTTCTCCGCATCGCCCAGAATATCCAGAATCTGGCTCGACTCGTTGTGTGCAGGAATAACCATGGCCATCTTCAACGCTGGTGCATCCACCGGACGAGGTCGTCGATACAGCATGGCGGCCAGGGTCACCACCACGAGATAGACCGTCACCAACACCACATACGCGGTCGGCACAGCAATGATACATCCTATGATTAACGCTACCGGGCTAATGGTTCCAATCTCCTTCGCGACACTATAACACAGCCCATCAACACGCAATACCCAATGCGTTCAACGCTTTCCGTGCACCATCGATACCATGGACCTGTACTGCGTGTATCCCTAAGGCCTCTGCCGCTTGCACATTCAATATGTTGTCATCCAGAAACAGCATCCGCTCTGGCGCATAGCCCATGGCATCAATCACATGCTGAAACGCTTCGGGGTCTGGCTTGATCGTCTTCGTAATGTGGGACGGAAAATTCTGCTCAAAGGCATCCGCTATTTTCATTTCATGAACGACCCGATGCCAATGGGCCTCATTGGTATTGGACAGGCTCACAACGGTGTTGTTCTCGCGCAATGTTGCCAGTAATTCATGGGCACCAGGAAAGGGCATCTTCACAAAATGGTCAAAGGCTGTCAGGAATTCTGCTTCTTCTACATCCAGCTCAAATTCCTTGATTACACCCTGCGCAAAATCATGGGCCGTGCACTCCCCCAATTCATAGCCCCGCACATAGGACGATGCCAACCACCGTCGCCATAACTCAGGTTCATCAAAGGTCTGCCTGGACCACTTTGTCATACTCTGGATTCCGCCCAGCTCTACCAGCACACCACCAATATCAAAGACAATCACATCAAACTGCGTCATCATACTTCCTGACTATGCATTACACATCCCATTAAAGTGCCCGAAAATGCGCTGCCAGCTTGGCCACTTCTGTCTCCGCCAAATGCCGTTTCCGCACCCGCGCCTGCCCTGCTTCGCCCATAGCATGGAGTTGATTTACCGGGACCGTCAACGCTTCGTATATAGCGTCCGCCAACAATTCTACATTACCCGCTGGCACCAGCCAGCCATTCACCCCATCCTGCACCAACTCCGGAATACCCATAATCATGGTCGACACCACAGGACGTTGCAGGGCCAGGGCTTCCATAATCACGACCGGCAAACCCTCTGCAAAACTACCCAACACCAGACCACGCGAGGCCAGCAAGTGACCCCGTACCGCCGCCTCGTCCTGCCACCCGGTAATGGTTACTTCGTCTGCCACACCTCCCGCCGCTATCCGCTCCTCCACCGCATCCCGTTGTTCGCCATCGCCCACCAGAACCAGCTTGCCCTTTGCACCCCGAGCGAGGGCCATTGCGAAGGCATCCACCAGCAAGGTCTGTCCCTTCTGTGGACAGAGCCGTCCCACACAGACCAGACTATTCGCATCTTCCGCCACAGGCTCTGCAGCATCGAACCATTGCTCCCCCACCGTACACCCCACCACCTTAATCTTGTCCCATTGCGAATAGTCCACCCAACGTCGTAATTGCGCTGCGCAGTAATCGGTAATGGCTACAGTAAATGCAGCGTCTTCCATCTTGGGGCCCAGACTATGGCCTATGGCCTGATCGAACTCATCAGGCCCGTGAATCATCATGCTATAGGTCGGCCCGCCCAGCATCTTCACCAGTCGTGCCACCGATGCGGCATTGGTCCCGAAATGCACATGCACGTGGTCAATCTGTTCCTGCTTGTAGCGTCGATAGAGCACCCCCGCCTCCAGCCAATAGGCCACATGCTTCAATCGCCCCCGTTCACTCACACGCCCCATGGCCATGGCCACACTCAAGGCCCGTAACGCCGCAGCAGGTCGGCCGATAAAACACAACACTGCCTGTAACAACAACCCCGGTTTTGATTGTGCCAGCACCTGAAAGGTCTGTTCCGCCTCCGCCTTATCCGCTGCATCCACCACACCACTGCCTGGTCGAATTGCTGAACGAAACACCGGGAAGCCCATGCTCTCCAACGTCAGAATCTCACGTCGGATGAATGTATGACTCACCGAGGGGTATTGAGTTGTTAAATACGCCAGTCGCACAGACTGCACTCCTGCTTCTTACTGCTCTTCAAACTGATACACCACTGCGCTACAGGGCGGTACCATCGTATCCCCGCTAAAGTTTTCCAGTGTACTTTCCGTCAACGCCACTTCCAGCTCCGTCTCGTTATTCAACTCAGGCAATACACCCTTTAGTTCAACAGACTTTACACGATTCTTCACCACAAACGGTAGCGCTACACGTACAGACTGCCCCGCCTTCAAGTCTCTGTTAATCAGCAACAGGTTAACCTGCCGCTTCCCGGCGTCGCCTGCCATAAACGCAAAGGCATGTACCGTTGCCAAATCCGATAGCGCATCTACACTGCCATTCTCCTGCTGCGACCATGTAGCCCCGCCGTTTACGTCCACCTTCACCATGTCCCCTGCAATAAGATACTGATTCGCCAGACGCAAGCCCTGCCAAATCGGTCGTGGACGCAACGTACCATCAGCATCACGCACCAGACTCCCCCACAGCCCCACACGCCCATCATGGGAACGCTGCAACAACGTAAAATAATTGATGGGGTTCACCCCCATCTCCGCCATGAGGGTCATGGCCTGGTCCAGCACAGCCAATCCGGCGGCTGCACTAGGTGTAATATCAGAAACCCGCTCCGCAGACACCGACCCACCCGTGATATGGGTATTCAGTTCATAGGCCGCCAAACGTCGCTCCCCTGCCAGGTCCTTCATCGTGCTCGCACCACCCGCCTGCTGATACTGGTCTACTGCTGCAAACAAGGTTCCGTAGGCTTCCTCATCCGTATTCGCGGCATCCAGCTTGTGTACCAGATAAGGGGCGATGGAAATCATCCCGTTTTTGGGCGTGTTCTCATGGACTACCCCGTTCCAATGGTGGGCATTGATGGCCCAACCGCCAAAGACCAACTGTATTTTCTCTGCATCATAATGGGGATGGGCCTCCACCGCCTTTTGAATCAATGTGCACAGCTCACCGTATAACTTCGGGTCACCTACATAGAACGGCTGAAAAATCGTATTCCACCACTCATTCCCCACCTCCAGGTAAATGGTCTCAAAGTCATCGGTCCACGGTACATCCCGTCCATGCGACGCCCGCTTATCTGCATAGGCATCAAAACCCGCCGGGGCTGCGAGGTAGGAAATCAGATCATGCCACTGCGCCGGGCCATTTACACTGCCCACGGTCACCCAGGGATGGGCACCCACTACCTTACTCAATGCCATCCATTCATCCACCACCCCGCTAGTATCCGAGAAACGTGCCCGACTCTCCAGCGACCAATAGGTGAAGGTACTGGCTGTCGTATCCTTCGCTGTAATATCCTCTACCAACGAGCCCAGACTCGCTACACCATAAAAACGCAAGACCCCGCACTGTGCCTCTTGCAGGGCATCCACCACATGCTGACTAAACCCGGTTTCTGCATCACCGTCTTTACTCTCCAGGCGAATACTGTCAATCACCACTTCACCGGGATTCGTTTCAACGCAATCCGCTGCAACCATGATCGACACACCTGTTTGCTTCTTCCCGATTTCAGGATTGGAACTGGTCTTACCCGTAAAGCGATATTCACGCCAAACCGAACCCAGCATGGAATCTTTCGGTCCGGTTAATTTGACACGGTATCCTGGCTCATCATGATTCAAGCCATAATTCTCCAACTGCACACCCAGCTTGGCCCAGGCCATATCGGTCTTCGCACGTACAACCACGGTATACTCGGTCACAGTCGCCACCTTCATATAGCGCCGCACCCCCGCTTGCATGCGCCCCTCCCCCTTTGGGTACGTAAAGCGAAGTGCCTGACCTTCATTTACCCCCTCCGCATCCACAAAATCATAAGTCACCCCTTCCTCCACCAAGGGCCTGAAATCGCCAATGCCGATAGTCTTCTCCAGCCGCTCATCCTTCGGGTCCGGACCTGCACGTCGCATCTGCGGACCATAAACCCACAACACCACCCCCTCCGCCAATGTAGCCCCGCTATGTTCCAGCTGAAAGTGCCCTGTCCCGGCAGGCTGAGCTACAATCTTTCCCGTCTCTCCGGCACGTGTGCCTGTAGCGATACAATACGTGCCCCCCTCAAAACTCTCTACATACTTCCGGTCCGGGTCATCCGCCCGATAATACGCATCGGTAAACCCATCCGCCGCACCATTCACCACCTGTACCACCATGGCCTGACGCCCCTTTGCAAAACCACCATGACTGAAGGGATTCGCTACATATTGTTCATCCCCCCAATAATTGGTCCCGCCAATATTCACCCCTAAACGTGCCGGAGAAGAAAGCACGACCTCCTCACCCACAGTCACCTCCATCACACCCGCGTCCACCAGGCCTACCTCAGCCAGGCAACCCATCACCAGAAGACACAGCATCCCTGTGACACAAAGCATGCCCACTACACTTCGTCTGGGAATTCCATACATCAATCGTTGTCACCCTGCCTTCCTTGAAACTGTACTCATGGTAGCCACCACCCCCTCAAAAAACAAATTCAACTTGATTCCAGTGCGTCATCTGCGAATAATCAGTCTCTACACAGGAGGCCTCCATCACCGTGACCGAAGCAAGCGACCCAGAAAAAATATTCCACCCCAAAGTCATCACTGTAATTCCTACCTGGAACGACACGGCACTGACCAGTCGCTGCATCAGCTCGCTTGCTAACACGACCTACCCCAACCTTCACGTACTCCTCGTTGATAATGGTTCACAGCCCGAATGTGCAGCGTCTCTGAAAGAGAAGCACCCTGAAATTGAAACCCTGCGCCTCGACAAAAACTATGGATTCACCGGGGGGTGCAACCGGGGTATGGAAGCAGCCCTGAACCAGAATGCCGATTACATATTCCTGCTCAACAATGACACCATCGTCCACGAGGGTGCAGTACAGCATCTGGTCGACACTATGGAAGCGCATCCCAAGGCCGGACTCGCCAGCGCACTCCTCCTCTATCCCGGCGAAGAGCGCAAGGTCCAGTTTTACCGGGGCTTCGTAGAACGCAACATCGCCCGGCATTACCACCCCCAGGACCAACAGCCCTGGACCCCCGAATTCCAGGAAACGATTCAAACCGAATTCGCCCCTGCCTGTGCACTGCTCTATCGCCCCCAGACCCTACTGCAAGTTGGCCTCTTCGATGAATCCCTCTTTACCAACTGGGAAGATTATGACCTCCACCTGCGCATTGCAGACGGCGGGTGGGATCTCTACACCGTTGGTAAAGCAGAAGTCATCCACGCCCACGGACAGACCCAGGGCCGCATATCCCCATTCGTTACCTACTTCGTCACCCGTAACCGGTTCATCTGCCTCTTCCGGTTTGGGTCGCCCCCCGGTATTCTTTTCGGACTCCCCCGCTTTGTGCGCACCCTCTGGTGGCAGATGAAAGAATACAGACTCAACAACTGGGGTGCCCACGCTGCCCTGCTCAAAGGCATTCTCCATTACTTCATGGGTGTTCGTGGTGAAAACGGCGCCCCCGGAAAACGTAGTGATTAATTCCTAAAACAGCGATCCCAGTCCCCGAAGCACGAGATAGGCCAATACAAACAAGACCAGGCACCCACACCCGCAACAGGGCACACCACGCTGCTCATTCGCCGCCATCTTGAACTCAAAGCCTTGTGGCCCCCACGGCCCTTTCTGGAACCGCAGATCCTCAAACACAGGCTCCGCCTTAACCTCATCCGTAGTACCCACAATGACTGCAGGCACATCTATCACGGCATCTCGTGCGTCTGCCGTGTCTGAAAGCAGACCTCCGCACCCCGGGCACGAGGCCAATTCCGACTGCGCCACACCGCGCAGCTCAATCAACGTTCCACAATGGGTGCACTTAAATTCACTCACAGTCATTCCTTTATCACACCGGACACGCGTAACCTGCCTATAGTATGACGACTTTCACCCCATAAAATAAACGCAATTCCAAACTTTTTCATAGTGAACCACAATCTAAATGAGCTCCTTTGACAGCCCCACAAAATAGAGCGTATGATGGGCAGGGGATACAGATCAACGAACTATGAGCCCATAACGGGAGTACCATCATGGCTGAATTTATTCTTGGCACGGGACAACAATCCACTGTACGCAGGATCACCAGACTGCTGGAAAAACAAATCTTGCGGACCCAGGGTGTTCCCCGGAAAATTAAAGGCCGGGCAACCGGTATCGACTTCACGGCAGAGCGTGACGAATTCGAGGGCCCCTATCAACGCTACACCATCCACCTCAAGGCCTCTGCATACCCAATCGAATCCGTACGTGCCGGGATTGAAGCAGCCAACGGTAACTGTGTACTGGAAGAAACAGAGAAAACTTACACCATCACCAGCCCGCCACAAGGTAAGGCCGCAACAGAAGAAACCATTAAAAGCGTAGACCAATTCTGCGAAAAAATTATACTTCCCGAAGTGTGGCGTGGAAAAGGGGACCGCTACCGCATTGACCACATCAGTATCGAACTCCTCTTCAAGGCCATGATCGAGTACAAAGCCAGTGACGTTCACCTCTCGCCCGGCACCCCCCCCATCTTCCGGGTCGATAACGCCACGCATGTTTCCAATATCATGCCGGCCCTCTCTGCAATTCAAATCCACAGTCTCATCAAGGAAATTGCCGATGATGAATTCATCACTGAATTCGAATCCCAGAAGCAAACTTCCTTTAACTACCACCAATCCGGACTCGGTTACTCCCGTGTTTCTGCATTCCTCAAATCCGGCGCGCCCCACTGCACACTCCGCTTCCTCCCGGAAAATATTCCATCCTTTGAAGATCTTCACGTACCTTCAGAAACCATGGTCAAACTCGCGGATCTCCACCGCGGACTCCTCTTGGTAACCGGCATGACAGGCTCCGGGAAATCCACCACTTCCGCAGCACTCATTGACTGGATGAACAGCCATCGCACTTCACATATCCTCACCATCGAAAACCCCATCGAATTTGTGCACCACAACAAAAAATCTGTCATCTCCCAACGTAGCCTCGGCATGGATGTAAATTCCTTTGCAGACGCTATTCGTGGTGCATTACGCCATGACCCGGATGTAATCCTCATCGGTGAAATGCGCGACTCCGACACCATCCGCGCTGCAATCAGTGCTGCCGCAACAGGTCACCTCGTGGTCAGTACGCTGCACGCCAACACCGCCAGTGAAGTCATCAACCGTATTGTCAGCTTCTTCGATCCCGTTGAACGTGACCTCGTCAAGCTTCAGTTGCGTGATTGTCTGCAATGTGTGATCTGCCAGCGACTTGTCCCGAAAATAGGGGGGGGGCGTATCCCCGCACTCGAATTCCTCTTCAATGATGTGAAGGCCATCAATGATGGTATCGGCGAGGGCGACACCGACCATATCCGCATCGGCATGCAACAAACCGTGTCCCATTCCATGCTCTTTGAACACTACCTGCATCGCCTTTACAAAGATAAAAAAATTACAATCGAAGTCGCCCAGGAATACTCCACCAATCAGAGCATGTTCGATCAAATCGTTATGGGCACTTATTCTATCCCGCGGCTCGAAGGCGTCAAGAGCGCCCATTAAATTACAAAATTACCCGACCTCCACGGCTCCGACCTGTTTCGGGGCCGTTTCAGTTTTTGCTTCTGCTTCTGTTTCCAGTACCGTTGCCTCCCGCTGCGCCAAAACCCGCCCTCTATGCTCTGAAAGTGCCAACTTGCGTACCACTACGGTCATGGCTACCAGAAACCAGTAGGGCTCCATAATTCGAACAATTAAAAACGATATGGTCCCGAATGAATGGACTATTAACGCCAACGTGCTCGCAAATATACCAATACCCAAACCACGCCCAAACCAATCCGTGGTCCAGCGATAAGACTGGCGCGTCGTCTTCAACAATCGGTATTGCAAAAATATAAACGCTAAAAATCCCAGCACGCCAGTCTCCAGCAATACCCGCGCATACTGGCTATCCAGCACACTTTCCCAGGACACGCCACCACCAAACAAGAAATACTGGGGTGCCAGGGTTAAAATAAATTTAACCTTCGTCCACACCAGAATACGTTCATTGGTAGACTTGTCAATTTTCATCTCAGATTCATAGCCACCAATGCGTACCGTCTCACCACCCTCCTCCTGGAAGGTATACATAATGCGCTGCTCAACTTCATCCGGCAATAAATGGAATTCCCCGGTACTCATCAACGCCAGGCCCACTACCACCAACAAAGAAAACACCACCCCAAGAAAAAAATAGCGACGACTTGCTATAGCCACCACGAGCAGACTCACTGTAAATGCTGCATAGGATGAACGCGACAGGGTATATAAAAAAGGTACGAATGAAACACCCAAAACAAACAAGAACGCCCACTTATACCGCCACTTCGGCGCCTGTAAAAACAAGGCCAGCGCGACCCCCATCACCACCATGAGGTAGCCCCCCAGCGTATTGGGCTCGGTACCGCCCTTCTCAAATGGCGCGCTCACCCGGGGTTCAACGCCAATCGAATATATGCCGTAACAACTCACTATAATCGCCACCACAAAAAACAAGCCCAGTAACCTGCGCACGTCCCGCATATCCTTCACAGACAAGGTCACCAAAAAAAACACCATATAGTATTCCAGCATTTTCAACATGATAAAAAATGCGGTACGCCCATCCCACGCACCCAGTCCCCGCTGCAACGCCATTAATGTTGCTACAATGCAAACCCCATAATAAGCTGCAATCCCCATATTCACTGGACTGGGCACCCAGAGTCGCAAGTGCCCCTCATAGGCCAGCCGTGCCAATACCCCCAGAAAGATTACAATGATCAACACATCATCATAACGCAAGTTGAGAGAACGTTCCCCGGACACCCCCGTACCGGCATCAATCTCTGGCGACAGCAACATGGCAATCACCAGGATAGCCACCCCCAACTCCACACGAATTACCGTCATTGCAAAGACGAACATGCTCACCCCCAGCGCCACGGTCAAACTTACATTGCCTACCTGCAAATGTTGAATAAACAATACTGCACTGCACAGCAACATGAACAT
>CALAXS010000252.1 GCA_937895305.1 uncultured bacterium | reverse complement strand
GAGATCTTAAGATGAAACTCATTTATGCTTTGGCCACTATGGCTTTACTCGCACTGGTTGTGAGTCCGGTGGATGCGGCTACAGAACGTAAGGGCGATGTCTATCCCCTGAACGTTTGTGCTGTGTCCGGTGAAGAACTGGGCAGCATGGGTGATGCCATTGTCCATATCGGGGATGACGGCAAAGAAGTACGCTTCTGCTGCAAAGGTTGTGTGAAGAAGTACACCGCCGACCCGGCCTCCTTCAATGAAAAAGTGGATGCACAGATTCTGGAACTACAAGCAAAGTCCTATCCCCTCGATACGTGCGTTAAATCCGGTAAGGCTCTGGATGAAGACGCGTTGTCCTTCGTCGTCGGTAATCGTGCCATGAAGACCTGTTGTGCTAAATGCAAAGCTGCGGTTGAAGCGGATCCCGCTGCTTACATCGCCAAGGTGGATGCTGCGCTTATTGCCAAGGGCAAGGACAGCTATCCGCTGAAGACTTGTATCGTGAGTGGTGGCGACATGGACGCCGAGAAGCAGGTAGATGTGGTTGTTGCGGGTACGCACTTCACAATTTGTTGCGCAAAATGTGAAGATAAGATTAAGGCGGATCCTGCGACTTATCTGAGCAAGCTAACGGAAGCTTCCAAATAAATTATTAGCGAATCTAAATTTAAAAAACCGCTCCGAGGAATCGGGGCGGCTTTTTTTGTTTGGGAATAGGGATCAGGTATACCGTGCGTCGGGGTGGAAGGAGAGAACGGCTCCGGTACTTCCGGTTGGCGAGAACTCGTTGGCTTCAGTGAGGGAGACGCCGAGCTTTTCACCTGCATCGAGGCGTTTAAAGAGGGTCTCGTTGTTGATGAGATTCCGCATGCCGGGGTAGCCGGGGGACCACCGTTGACCTTGCCTGGCATCCACGCCCATAAGCTTGCGTTGTTCCTGGTGAAGGTATTGGGCCATGTCTTCGGCGATACGGTCGGAGAGGCCCTGCAGGTAGAGGCTGCTTTCTGAGTCACCTTCGGCCTTGAACTGTTCGATGATGTCGTCCACCTGCGGACCGCTGGTGGTGAGCTGAATACCGATGACGCCGGGTACGGCTGCATCCAGACCGGGATAGTATTGTGATGCATTGACCAGGTCTTCCTTGCCAGCACCAATGACGGTGGTGAAGTCAAAGGTACACAGTTCCTTTTTATGATCGGCGGGGTCATAGACCGCAACGGTTTCCTCATCCACTGCACGACAGGGGAAGAGGCCGAATGCACCCTGGGGTTGTACCCATTGGGCATTTCCCGCTTTTTCAATCCAGGTATTGAAGAGTTGTTCCAGTTCTTCCGCGCTATGGCCCTGGCGTTCCTGGGATTTCTGTCCACCAAAACGCCAGTTGAGGGAGAAGAGAGTTTTCTTGTCTATATGGGGGGCGAATTCCTGGAGCGGGATGCGGACTTCCTGAATCCCGACAGGCAGGGCAGCGGACCATTGAGGACCAATGACAGGCACTTCGCGGCGGGACAGGGTCTTCAGCAGTTCGGCTTCTTCCTCTGCACGTTTTTCGGCATGGTGCATTTTCCGGGTGAGCTTGCTTTTGTTTTTCTCCAGATAGGGCTGTATATCCCCATGAGCCTGAAGGGTGTTCATGACATTTACACCATCCATGGCGGTACGGCAGTAGAAGACATTACTTTTCATGGCTTCGGTATCGCCTTCGGCAGAGGCCATGGCCACATAGGCAGCATGACGGTCGGATACAGGGGCACCACCGATGAGCACGGGAATATCCAGTGCTTGTTCTTCCATCATTCTGGATACGGTGATCATGTGGTTCGAGGTCTGCACGAGGAGTGCAGACATGCCGATAGCGTGGGCACCGAATTCTTTTGCCGTGTCGATGAAGTCTTGCAAGGGGACCATGGTTCCGAGGTCGATGACGCGATAGCCGTAATTTTCGAGGAGGGTACGGGCCAGGTCTTTGCCGATGGAATGGACATCCTGATAGACCGTGCCAATGACCACCACGCCCTTGTAATCGATTTCAGAGTGGACATCCACGCCTGATTCGACACGCATAAACGTTTCCAGAAAGCTCATGGCCTGGCGCATCACGTCGGCAGCTTTCAGAAGGTGGGGGAGGGAAACTTCGCCCCGCCCGAATCCATCACCCAGGGCCTGCATGGCACCCATGAGGTGAACATTGATAAAGTCGAGCGGCTCGTGGGTATCCATGGCTTCAGCGACCTGCAAGACGATTTTATCGATGTATTCATAGGTGTTGCCACGATATTCCAGGCTACCGCCTACACGTTCCTTGAAGCCGTCTTTAATCTTTTCGCAGATAGCCTCTTCCAGGGGAAGGTCGTCATAGCTGGTGCGACGTACCACGATGATGCCCTTCTTCTCCTCCGCGATGATTTCCAGTTCCGCAAAAGCATCCATGTCCCGCTTCAGTATGGCATTGAGTCCCAGCGTATAATCTTTCGGGTCGAGGTCGTCCACAAAGACATAATGGTCGGGATTGATGATAGCGGAGTCGAGGCCGCGCTTGCGCGCCTCATCCAGGAAAACGGAGGTGAGTACCTTGCGCATGTAGGGTTTTTTCGCCAGGCCATTGGTGAGGTTCCCCACGCCGAGGGTGGTGCCCACGGTGGGGTATTTCTGTTTTACCGCTTCGATACCCTTGAGGGTTTCCAGCGCGAAGTTCTGGGATTCATCCGACTCCGAGCCGAGGGGAAAACAGTTCACATCAATCAAGACGCGGTCAGGGCTAATGCCATAATTCTCCAGCGCACGGTCGAGGATTTGCGAGGCCAGATCCAGCTTCTCTTCCATGGTTGCACCGGGACCCTTGGGGCCCGTACACAGGCCCACATAGAGGGGGTTGTGTGCGTTGGTCGCTTCGACAACAGCATCAATTTTCAGGACGCCGGGCGAGGCTTCTTCCATAGAGATAGAGTTAATAATGGGGCGACCGGGATAGGTTTTTATGGCTTCTTCCAGAGCATCGACCTGGAAGGAGTCGAGGCACATGGCCCCGGCGAAATCGGTGGTCTGTACATGGGCCACTTCTTTGAGGGTGGCTGCAGTATCAATCTGGTTCGAGTCCATGCAGACATCGATGACCTGACAACCGAGGCCTTCAACTTGTTCGTGGATGACTTGTTCAAGCGTATCGTGATGAATACCTGTGTCATTTTCCACAGCGTCACGTACTTTTTTTGAGCCACGCACATTGAGGCGCTCACCGATGCGGATGAGGGATTCCGAGCCGTCGAGGAGAACAGCTTGTTGTGGCCCGGAGATCCAGGTGCCCGTATGGGGGGTACGTATTTTTTTCGCCACATTTTTTATTGCGTCGGCCACGGCTTTGATGTGTGCGGGCCGTGTGCCACAGCAGCCCCCGACGATGTCTACGCCGTATTCTTCCACGAATTTACGCTGGTACCTGCCGAACTCTTCGGGTTCATATTTAAAGACGGTTTTGCCATCAATAGAAACCGGCAGCCCGGCATTGGGGATGATGGAGATGGGGATTTTTGAATATCGTGCCAGCTTCTCAACAGTTTTTTCCATGAGGTCGGGACCGATGGAGCAGTTGATGCCGAAGACATCGATACCGATGTCCTGCACGGTAACCAGTGCAGCGTGAATATCGGTGTGAAAAATCTGCATCTTGGAGTATTGGTCCACAGTGACCTGGGCCATGATGGGAAGCTTCACGCCCTTTTCAGCCATGGCCTTTTGCCCTCCCATGATGGCAGCTTTAAGTTCCAGGATGTCTTGCTGTGTTTCATAGAGCAGTACATCTGCACCGCCATCCACGAGACCCCGGACCTGGTGGTAAAAGTTGTCCATGATGGCTTCGTAGGTGGATTTGGTGAGATCGGCTTTGGTACAGGAGAGTACACGGTTGGAGGGGCCGATGGAGCCGATGACAAAAAGGGGACGACCGTCATAGTCGCTGGTAGCCTTGAACTCTTCCCGTGCTTCACAGCCCAGTTCTGCGCCGCGCTTGCTGAAGTAATAGGCCAGATCTTCGTACGAGAGCGCGGCAAAATCTATGGTATAGGGGTTGGGTGCGAAGGTTGAAGTGTCCAGGGTGCGGAAGTCATATTCGGAGAGGCGCATGTGGGACGCACCGAAGGTATTGGTTTCGATGCAATGGGCACCCGCTGCGTAAAAGGCTTTATGTATATCTTTCATCTTCTCAGGGTGAGAGAAAGAGAGGAGGTCAGACAGCATCTTGAAATCCGCACCACCAAAATCGGCGTCGGACAGAAAGAGGTCTTGTATCATGGTACCTGTGGCACCATCCAGCACAAGGACGTGTTTTTTCAGGGCATCAAGAAAATGCATGGGGATGAAGACTCCGAATTCTATATAAGTATACGATGGTATGCACATCGCCCAGGATATGCATGGCAAAGGGGCTATAATAGCATGTGTGGGGAGCCGTGATCATCGTTTTGATACGCCGGCTTGCTCCGTCTGTATGTACATCCCTACAATATGCACCGTAGTACCAATGGCAGAAAGGCTTCCCGTGCAGATTTCACAGCAGTATCAACAACACCAGGTTATCGTATCTTTTGAATTGTTCCCGCCCAAGACGGAAAAAGGCATGGAAGTCCTTTTGTCGCATGTGGCGGAATTGGCCCAGTGCAAGCCTGATTTTATTACGTGTACCTATGGTGCCGGGGGCTCCACGCAGGGTCGTACTCTCGATGTGCTGGACCGGGTGCGGACACTGGAGCCGACGATTCCGGTGGCTTCACACCTGACCTGTGTGGGGGCTACCAGGGATGATTTGCATACATATATACAGCAGGCAATAGCGCAGGGGGTATCTGCAGTGGTTGCCCTTCGTGGTGATCCACCGCAGGGCGAGACAGAATTCAAACCTGTTGCCGGGGGGATGGCCTACGGTAATGAATTGGTGGCCTTCGTGAAGGAGCATTACCCGACGTTGGGGATTCTGGTGGGAGGCTATCCCGAGGTCCACCCGGAAGCGGTGAGTGCAGCGACTGATATGGATTTCCTGAAGCAGAAGGTGGATGCCGGGGCAGATGTGGTGCTGACGCAGCTATTCTATGATAACGATGTTTTTTTCCGCTTTCGTGACCGATGTGTCACTGCGGGAATTACCGTGCCCATCGTGCCGGGGGTGTTGCCTATCACGCAAATCGCGCAGATTAAGGCGGACCGGACCATGTTCGGGTCACAGCTGCCGGATGTGCTGGTGGATCGCATGTTGAGCTATGAGCACGATGTGGAGGGGCAGTTTGCTGCGGGCGTGTATCAGGCGACGCGTCAAGTGGAGGATCTGGTGGACAACGGAGTGCCCGGTGTGCATTTCTATGTGCTGAACCGTTCCCGCGCCGCGTTTCATATCTGCCACGCGCTGGCACTGGGGCAGGTAAACTAAAAACTTTAAATAAAACAAGGGCGATGCACCGTTTGATGCGTCGCCCTTTTTTTATCGCTTATACGCCTAGTCGAGTTCGAGGTCGAAGGACATGACCCTTTCGCCGCTCTGTGGGACTTTGGTGAGCCATTCGCCTTGGGGCGACATGACGCCTGTGGGGCAGTTGTTGTCACTGTCTGGGTAGGCGGCGTTGGCCGTAACGATGTAGCAGTTACTGGCTCTGGCACGCAGCTTCAGGTTCTCTTCGTGCCACCCGCTGTAGAATTGGTCGGTGCCACTGTTCACACTAAGGAAGATAACCTGTGCTCCGGCTTTGCCGAGTTTGTGGCTGAGGCGTCGGTCAGCGTATGGACCCGTGCCGGGGGTAACCCAGAAGTCATTGCAGATCAGGCACCCGAAGGTAATGCCCTTGAACTCGAAGGTACGCAGCTCTTCGCCGGGTCGGCACCATTTTCGTTCTGCTTCGGTGGGGACGAGTTTTTCGTGGGTACCGATGAGGTCGCCTTCGTCGGAGTAGATACGGGATTGGATATAGGTGTGCCCGTTACTCCGTGCGCCCGTACCGATGATGGCGCCGGTATAGGATTGACGACATTTAATGGCAATCTCCTCCCAGGCCGCTTCGGTTTTTGAGGTGCTGAAATCGTTGTTGTAGCCGGTAAGGCTCATCTCTGGAAACAGTATAAGGTCACAGTCGCTTCTTTCTATCAGGTTGAGGACGCGCGGCATGTTCTCGCTCTTGGTCGCTTTAACTTCCATCTGTACACCACAGATACGTAACGTTGCCATAAAATACTACCTCCTGTTTTTCAATATGCTACCGCGTGCATTCCTGGCACAC
>CALAXS010000251.1 GCA_937895305.1 uncultured bacterium | reverse complement strand
TTCCGGAGCAGAGCTCCGGGATATGCATTCCCAAGCAGAGCTTGGGAACGAGGAATCACATTATAGTCTTTGTTTTGTGACCAAATCCTTGCGAGCAAGAGATTGCCGCGTCGGCGGAGCCTCCTCGCAATGACGTGATGATATACAACATCGTTAAAACTTTCGTCATTGCGAGCCGAGTGAAACGAGGCGCGGCAATCTCTTGGTCCCGTAGTCTCAATATAGCGTATGCTCATCCTACTCATTGCGTCGCCTTATACACTTCGTTGTCCCAACGACTACACCATTCATCCTGTTTCGCTGAAAACTCTGTCCAGTCAATGGGCATAGCATCTATCACCACCGACTGCATCCACTCGGGCAACTTTCTTCGATCCACATCACTCCGTGCAGGCAGCTTCGCGTATTCCGCTGCCTGTTGCACCAGTGCTTCTTCCGTTGTTACGAACTCGTAGAATTTTTTTGCCCATTCGCTATGGGGTGCACCCTTGATAATCGCGATACCATCCGTCAACACCGGGGTCTGGGGCGGGATATAATAACCGAAAGGGAACTGATTCCGGTCCCGTTGCAAGACAATGTCCGGTTGAATCCATACACTGATGCGGTCTTCGTTTTTCTTGATATGATCATAGAGCATGGCCGGATTTTCCGGGTACTCTGCGGTAGCTTCGTGCAGCTGCTTCAACCACACCAGACCCGCCGCTTCATCTTCTGCACGACTTATCATGGCCGAGATAAAGGTGCGCATGGTCCCCGAGGGCAAGGGCATACGCAGCGCAATCTTGTCCTTCCATTCCGGGTTCAACAGTTCATCCCAGGTCTTGGGGATCTCCGCCTCGCTCAGGCCCCGGGTGTTGTACATAATCGCCAGGGGCGAGATAAACGTCCCGTACCAGGCATCACCGGAATCATGATAGGCCACCTCGACTGCATCCGCCCAGGTGGGCGTATAGGAATCCAGCAACCCTTCCTGCGCGGCCTGGGTAAACATGGTCGAAGGCGCACCCCACCACACATCGCCCATGGGACGACCTTGCTCAGCACGTACCCGACCCAGCACCTCCGACGACCCCAGATCCAGCCATTGCATATCCACCTCGGGATAGGCCGCTTCAAACAACTTCTCATAATCCCCCAGCATGTCTGCACCATGGGGGCTATAAATCACTACGACCTCTTTGGAACCGCACCCGGCAAACAGCATGAACGCACAGAGCAGTGTCAGTATTAAATTACGCATACTATTTTCTCCACACCCAACAACTCAGAAAACACGCTAAACATTTCAGACCAACTTCGCTTTCTTGTTATAAGAAGCTAAAGCACAGACTATCATGAGAAAACCGCCCAGCATGCAAACGCCATCGGCATACCATGGCATATTTCCCGTTAATGAAGCTTTTCCTTCTAGCTCTTTCACTAGCAACGCTACCTGATACACTCCAACTGCATTAGAGATGTACGGGAGCGATACCAGGAAGGCGCCACAAAATATTAACGCTACCTCAACCGGGTATTTCATTGGAGTTGCCCTTCTAATTATTGGCCCACAAATGTTAGTCTCGACATAGTATATGGTTTTATTGGTCAGTTAAAGTTTACCCTCCTCAATAAAACAAATTGTAGCCTTTGTCACGACTACCTGAAGAAAGTTCTCATAAAATGAATGCTACCCTATTCCTCCTGTGTGCAACCGTAGCTAACCTGCTCGTTGACCCGACCTTCACCGAGAACGACACCCATTGGTCCGATAACAGCCCGGCCTGCATCATAGAGTCGGGCCTTCCAACCATCTTAGTAAATCCAGACGATGAAATCGCCTTCCCCGCCTGGTACCAGGATTTCTCCGTAGCCCCGGGCACCGTTATCGAAGCCACGGTCGAGGGTTTCACGACCGGAACCACCCGTGGCTATGGGGCCTATTGCTCTATCAGCTGGTTCGACGCGGAAAACAAACGCATCCAATTCGACCAGTCCGGTCCCATCAGTCTCAACAACACCTGGTCCCAACTTACTGTTCGTAGTGTGGCCCCCGAAAACGCCATCAAAGGCCGCTTCTTCCTCCTCCTCAACGGGCGGGGTAAAGCCCAATTCCGCAGCCCCGTACTTCGTGTCTTGCAAGCACCCCGCGCCGTAGATCTCGCCAGCACGGTAACCCTGAACCTAAACGACACCCCGCTTCCCCATCCCCTCTTTGGTTTTGGCGCCGAGGACGACGGCTGGTTCTACAACACCCTCAATCGTGACAAAGGAGTGGACGACACAGCCATCGCCATACGCGAACAACGTATTCGCGACATGGGCATGGACTGGGTACGCATGTTCTTCTGGTACCGCGACTGGAACCCCAGCGGTGACCTGAAATCCTTCACCTTCAACACCGACAACATGGAAAGCCACTACAAAAGCCTCGCCCTGTATCAGGAATTGGGTGTGGACATTACGGTCACGGGGGTGGAATGGGGTGTCAAAGACCCTTTCAATCCACCCGAAGATCTGGCCCATGCGATCGGCGAACTCTTTGAAGAGCTCATAATTCGTCGTGGCTTTACCTGTATCAAACACTGGATACTCACCAACGAACCCAACGTTTCCTTTCACCAGAAAGGCGGCACCTTCGAGAGCTATACCCAAATCCATCGCCGCGTGCGCGACGAATTCAAACGCCGGAACCTGGATGTTAAAATCATTGGTAGCGACGATACCAATGGTGGCCTTAACTGGTTTCAGCAATGTGTCAGCACGCCCGAATACGCCGAGGCCTGCGACGCTTTCGTATCCCACCGCTACCTGAAACACGATGCCCTGAATCTCATGCCCTGGTTTTTCAAAGACCGACACGATGCCATGACCTCAGCAGGGGTTCAGGACAAACCCCTGCTCGTGGCTGAGTTTGGTTTTCAGGATGACCGCTCCGCTCCGGCACCATGCAGAACCCGTTGATGCAGAGCGATGAATACGCCCTATGGGCCATAGCCTTCCTCTTCGAAGGAATGAATCAGGGCGTGAGTGGTTTCAACATCTGGTGTCTACACGAAATGTACTATCCTGGCGGACAAAAGATGAACTATGGTCTTTGGAACTTTGACGAGACCTGGTCCCAACGCCCGGTGTTCTTTGCCTGGTCTATGCTCACCCAAAACACCAAAGCAGGCGATTCAATTTACCCTTGTACAACGAACCACCCTGACCTCAAGGCCATCCGAATCAACGACACCCTCTTTTTCGCCAATCTCGGAGACACAGACTTGACGTTATCTATCGCTGAACCGGACATTAACGCAATCGAGAGGTTCAGTCCCGGCGTGGGTGAAGCCGCGACGCGTGCAATAAGCGACAACGAGAAGATAAACATTCCCGCAAAAAGTTTCGGGCGATTGTATAAAAAGTCCTGACATTTATTTTTTGTCGTTGCGAGCAAGAGAAACCTACAAACCTTGTCATTCCCGCGGAGGCGGGAATCTCCGCGTCAGCATGCTTAACCCACATCGGGACTGAAAGCGTAATATTACCAGTCGAGCACGTCTGTTTTCCGTGGCAGGGCCACGGTGTAGGTATACATTCCCACGCGGAGCATGGGAACGAGGGAAAAATGACTCAGCCCTGTAGCGCAGTAGTAAATTTTTTTCCGCCTGTGCCCTTCGGCACTTTCACTCCGATCACGCCCAGCAACGTGGGCAGCAAATCGGCATGGTGCACCGCCAGGGTATCCACCGCTGCCTTGCGCGTACAGCCCGCACCCGCCACCAGCAAGGGCACCCGTTTCACACTCGCCAGCAACGGCCCTTCAGGGTCATGCAGCAGCCCCCCATCCCCCAGGTATGCACCCCGGTCCGCCGTGAACACGATCAGATTATTCGATATGCCACGGGCGGTTAATGTCGCCAGGATTCGACCCACCTGCTGATCAATCTGGCTGATTAAGCCATAGTAAAAAGCCAGGGCCTTCCGCAACCGGCCTTCTGTAACGGACACACCATTCAACACCTGTGCATGCGCAGAATCATAGCCCTCGGGCAAGGTCAATGCGCCCGGTTTGTACTGCATGTCCCACGGCGCACCGGGGTTGTAAGGCCATGCTGGTTTACAGAAATTAACCGACAGAAAAAAAGGTTCCTGCATATTCCCCAAAAAACGTACCGCCTCTGTACCCACCCAGAAATTGTGGCTCAGAGCCGCGGGTAAATTGGACCGCATTGCACCACAGGACTGGGTAAACAAGGTTGACGCTGTCGCGCTATTCCGCGCCCAGGCCTCTACCCGCGCCTCCTTCCCCTGCGCCGTAAGCCATGTCCCATAGCCATCCTCCTGTTCTTCCCCCGCCAGTCGACCCAGACGACCATAGCGGTAGCCTACTCCTTCCAGACACCCGGCCAAAGCCTTCTGCACCCCCACAATATCCCCTGCGGTCGCTTCCGAAAAAGATACCCCATGGGCCGCCAGGACATCCAGATTGGGTGTCTGTGCATCCGGGTTCCCGGCATAGCCCAGGCTATCCCGGTGCAGGTGACTCGCTGTAATCAGAATAAGATTGGGCCGTTGCACTACCATCCCCCCTTACGCCCAAGCAGGTTTGGCGACAAGGCCATAACACCCGCTCACCACCAGAAACGCCAGTGTCAACAGACTCAAGCCCAAACCCACAAAGAACGATACAGGCTGATACACAAAGCGCACCGTATGTTCTCCGGCCATCAATGCCACGCCGCGAAATCCACCGTTTACCTTCAACAGCGTAGCCTGTTCCCCATCCACTTCCACCTTCCAGCCTGACATATACGTATCGGCCAACACACAGATTCCCGGTGTATCCGCTTGCACGGTCACCACCACTTCCTCTGGCGTATCCACCTCCCAATGGGTCATACCTACCACTTCCGCATTCACAGGATTTCGCTCTGCCATAACCCGTTGCAATG
>CALAXS010000250.1 GCA_937895305.1 uncultured bacterium | reverse complement strand
GATATCAGCATTCCGCCCCCTTGGTATCGCCGATTGTGAAATGAACTTGAGCTTTGCGATTATTCGGTGTTCTTGCAAGTGCTCACTAATCCGAAGACAGAATTGGGTCCAGGCTTCAGGCATATCCTTCATATGTCTACAGGAACAATAGACGTCATCCTCGCGAAAGCGGGGATCCATGTTGGACAATAGGGATGCCTTGAAGAGATTTACCTGGATTCCCGCCTGTGCGGGAATGACGATGTGTGTGATGCTTTAAGATGATGTATCGAATTAACGGTCAATTACAGCAATCTTACGCTTAGTCATCGGGGTGGAGGAGGTCCACGGCGATGGCTTCCAGGGCTGCGCCAACGCGGTCGGGCTGGTACTCGGTTTCGACAATGGCACGGGCAGCCTTGCCCATGCGTGCACGTAGCTTTTTATTGTCCATGAGTCGGAGTAAGGCATCGGCGAAAGCCTGGGCATCGTTGTCGGGCACGATGAGTCCGGTTTCTTCGTGGGTGAGAGGGTAAGCGGC
The DNA here is from genome assembly GCA_937895305.1 of uncultured bacterium. Taxonomy (GTDB): domain Bacteria; phylum Hydrogenedentota; class Hydrogenedentia; order Hydrogenedentales; family JAEUWI01; genus CALAXS01. The sequence continues at coordinate 3,827 of CALAXS010000250.1, read as the reverse complement.
AGATTGGCAGGCGACCATAGCCTTACCTGCGGCCATGGCATTCATGAGTTTTACGGGGTAGCCAGACCAGGAGACGCGCGGCACAGCGAGGACGGCATCTTCAGCCAGCACACGTTGCAAAGCGTCAAAGCCTTTGGTGTTCACCATTTCAGCCCCCGCTACCGAACCCGCCTCAGCCGTCGCGATTTTCAGGACAGCCTCTGGATGCTTCTTGCGCACGAGAACCATGGCATCTTGCAACAACCCGAGGTTTTGATACGCATCCAGATTACCCGTATACAGTACCGGGGGCAGCCCATCCGCCACTTTACCCGGCGTAAATTCATGGGCATCCATAGGCGGCAGAATGACAGTGATTTTTTCGCGGTCACACCCACGCACGATGAGATGGCCCGCGAGACGGGCATGGGGCACGATGACTTGATCGGCACGTTTGGGGAAGGTGTGGTCAAGCCAACGGCCGAAGCGTGCAGCGAGACCTTTGAAACGGAAGTAGTAAGGTAACTCATCCGCCATCGCATTGTGGGCATGATAAATCAGCGGCCGCTTCCCCGCGAGCAACGCAACGAGCAACCCCTCATAGTTATGGGCGATAACCACATCGATTTTTTCTTCACGAATCACCCTGCGCAAGGTAGAGACCAGCGCGAGATCGAGGAAGGGCTTGGCGAAGCTCGGCCCGGCCTGGGTCTTTGCGTCGCCGGGAATACGACGACTACGGAAGATGGGCAGGCCACTCTTGTCCTTGCCTTGACCATGGCCGTAGGTCACGAGGCAGACGTAGTGCCCGCGCAGTTGAAGGGCGAGGGCGTTGTTACGCAGGAAAACCTGAGAGCCTTGCGGTACGGGATAGGGGCAAGCGCTGACACAAGCGATGCGCAGGGGTGTGGGTGTGGCGGTACTCATTCGAAATACCCCAGGTCGCGGAGTCGCGCTTCGATGGCGGCCTCCTGTTCCGCTGCATAGGGCTGAGGAGCGTCGCGTGTTTCGGTCGTGACGGTAGACTGTGTCTCACCCAGAAGTGAACGCCCATCCATAGGCGGATGGGACACACCCAGAATATCGAGAATGGTCGGGGCGATGTCCTGAAGACTGACAGCATCCGCACTAAAGGGTCGCGACAGAAAAAACACACCGGGGTCGCGATGGTTTCCGTTCATGCCTTTTTCTTTTCCGCCCAGGTGTTCGTGGTCTTCGATGCGACGGAATGATTCACCGCCTCGACTTCGGAGACAGGAGTGGGAGTACCCGTCTTCGAGCGCCAGCTCAATAATGATGTCTGGCGCGTACTCTATTTCCGGACCATCAAAAATGGCTGCCCGTGGCCAGGCATGGGCGACCGCGTCCCAGGCTTCGAGCTTCTCGCACAGTTCCTGCACAAAGGCATCGTACTCCAGTTCAGCAACGTGACCGAAGAGATCACGTCCATCCAGATTAACGCGAATGGAAGGGAAGTAGTTGAGTTCTTCAGACCAGGCGCGGGTTTGGCCCCAGTCGATTCCGCTGAAACGTGATGCACTTTCAGCGCGGGTAGCCACACCCTTGAATAGACGAAAGAGCGTACCGCGCCAACGTTCAGGTACAAAGCGGAGCGCGAGTTTCTTGAGGAGGCTACCACCTTCACCGGAAAATTTAAGATACTCGTTTTCTGCGAGCCAGTTGTTGAGATGAACCACGCCTGTACCTGCACCGCCGAAACCGTGGTCAGAAACAATACCAACAACAGCGTCCTCGCCTGCGGCTTCAACGAGCTTGCCCACCGTTTCGTCCAGACGTTGGTAAACCTGCTGGATAGCCGTCTCGTGTCCGGGACGATGTCGTGGCGAATCGGGGTCATGGAAAAGCCAGAAGTGGTGGGACACCGTATCGGACTCGCCGAAAACGAGCATGAAAAAATCCCAGTCCTCGCGGTTGAGCTGTTCCAGCGCGATGCGCTCCTTGTCTTCAATCTTGGCGAGGAGTCGCTTCAGTGCTTCGTCGTGCCAGCCGGGACCGATGTTGGATTCCTGAAAGTCGGCAAAGCGCCAATCCTTCACCGCGTCGAAGTTTTCGCGTGGTTCAACGAAGGAAGCGTCGACGGCGGTCGCTACAGGCGAGTCAAAGCCAGCCACCATAATACCATTTATGGGTTCCGGCGGATAGGTGCCCGGCACACCGAGGGTGGCAACACGCTTACCTGCATCCGAAAGGATATTCCACAGCGCGGGTACACGCCGAAAAGTGCTGTTGATGAACTGAATCTGCTGTTGGCCCGGGACCGTGCGGGTAAAGTCGAAGATACCATGCTTCCCAGGATTCACCCCCGTCACACACGTCGTCCACGCTGGAAACGTGACCGGCGGCCGGGTGCTCGCGCAGGGGGTGTAGGTACCCACCTCGCGCAGCCGCGCCAGGTTCGGCAACAGCCCCGCGTCCATCCAACGTTCCACGAGGGCGGGTTCCGCACCATCGAGGCCTATGAGTATGCATCGTGTCATGAACACAGTTTAGCAGAGGCGGACATAGCGTGGGCAATAGCGCGTGCCATACAACCTGAAAATCCCATTGAATAAACCAAATGGTCTATAGTGTTATCCAACAGGAATAGACTTTGGCCAACGTTTTTAAAAGGGTATCAATATGAAATGGACTGTTTCGGTGTTCTCGTGGATCATGATTGCTTTACTTTCACTCGTGGCACACCCTGCTTTTGCCCAGTCGGAGGTACATAAGAAGGCGATTCAAACCATTGAAACGGGCGATAAAAGTTCGAAGAGGGAGGATGGGAAACTTGGCATTGCGGAATTAATGGAGCACCACCGCGTGTCGGGCATCAGTATTGCCGTGTTTGATAATTTTGAGATTGTCTGGACACGGGCCTATGGTATGGCACGCACCAAGGAGGAGGTCAAGGTAACTGAGACGACAACCTTTCAGGCGGGGTCCATCAGCAAACCTGTATCGGCCATGGCCGCACTGATTGCAGTGGAGCAGGGGAAATTCAGTCTTGATGTACCCATCAACACCTTGCTCACATCCTGGAAACTTCCTGAGAACAAGTTTACTGCCATACGCCCGGTAACACCGCGAATGCTGTTGAGCCATACTGGCGGGACCACCGTACATGGCTTTGGCGGGTATAGGCCGGATAGTGCGATTCCTGAATTACCCGACGTATTAAACGGGACAGGCACCGCGAATTCAAAAGCGGTCATAGTGGATATAGAACCATTTACAAAATGGCGGTACTCAGGGGGTGGCACAACAGTGATGCAGTTGGCCATGGAAGACATCCATGGGGAAGCGTTTGAAGACATTCTCGCGCGAAGCGTCCTTGAACCATGTGGTATGACGAACAGTACATTCGTCCAGCCCATGGAAATTTCCGATGCACCAGACGCGGCGTTTGCCCATGGGGGAAAAGCAAAGACCCCTTGGCACATTTATCCGGAACAAGCCGCGGCGGGATTGTGGACTACCCCTACAGACCTGGCCAGATTTGCTATCACCGTTCAAAAGATTTTACGTGGCGATGCAGGGGGACTCCTTTCCAGGGAGATGGCGCAGGCTATGGTAACGCCCACAGCAGCAGGAGGAGACTATGGTCTCGGGTTTAGTGAGTCAGGTAAAGGGCTATACTTTGGCCATGGAGGTTCGGATTGGGGTTTTGTCTGTGGGTTGCTGGCCCATAAGACGAAAGGGTACGGCGTTGTCGTCATGACCAACGGACAAGCCGGTGGGGAAATTAGCAGTGAGTTGGGGCTGCGCGTTGCAGAAGTATATGAGTGGGACCGAAATTAGGGGTGCTGCTTCGACTGGCGGTTGGGATTGTAAACGCGGAGGTCCCC